>JAGWJU010000358.1 GCA_028865585.1 Elusimicrobiota bacterium
CCTCGCGCCTCAATTTCCTCAACAGCGTAGGCTTGAACTACCTGACCTTGGACCGCGCGTCCGAAACCTTGGCCGGCGGAGAGGCCCAGCGCATCAACCTGGCCACGCAAATCGGCTCGGGCCTGACCGGCGTGCTCTACGTTTTGGACGAACCCTCCATCGGCCTTCACCCGCGCGACAACACGCGCCTCATCGCGACGCTCAAGACCCTGCGCGATTTGGGCAACACGCTGGTCGTGGTCGAGCACGACGAGGAGACCATGCGCAGCGCGGACTGGATCATCGACCTGGGCCCCGGCGCGGGCGCGCACGGCGGGCGCATCATGGCCCAGGGACCCATCGAGACCATCGTGGCCGAGCCGGAGTCCAAGACCGGGGCGTATCTGCGCGGCGAGATGGACGTGCCGCGCGCGCCCGAAGCGCGCAAGCCCAAGGGCTGGCTCAAAGTCATCGGCGCCAAGCAGTTTAACTTGAAGGACATCACGGTCAACGTGCCGCTGGGGATGTTCGTGAGCGTGACAGGCGTCTCCGGCTCGGGCAAGTCCACGCTGGTCCACGAAATCATCTACAAGGCGCTGGCCTCAGAGCTCCACGGGCTCAAGGACGCGCCGGGCAAGCACAAGGCCATCAAGGGCATCGAGAACCTGGACAAAATCATCGTGGTGGACCAGTCCCCCATCGGGCGCACGCCGCGCTCAAACCCCGCCACCTACACGGGCCTGTGGTCGCCCATTCGCGAAATTTTCGCCATGCTGCCGCAGGCCAAGGCGCGGGGATACAAGCCCGGGCGCTTTTCCTTCAACGTCAAGGGCGGCCGCTGCGAGCATTGCTCGGGCGACGGGACGCTGTGCATCTCCATGCAGTTTCTGCCCGACGTCTACGTGGTCTGCGAGGAGTGCGGCGGCAAGCGCTTCAACGACGAGACCCTCTCCGTGCGCTACAAAAGCAAGAGCATCGCCGAGGTGCTGGCCCTGAGCGTGGAGGAAGCGCTGGAGTTTTTCTCGGCGCACCCGGCCATTTCGCGCACGCTTAAGACCCTTGCGGACGTGGGCCTGGGCTACATCGCCTTGGGGCAGAGCGCCACGACCTTGTCCGGCGGAGAGGCCCAGCGCGTCAAGCTCGCGGCCGAGCTCTGCCGCCGCGACACCGGGCGCACGCTCTACATTTTGGACGAGCCCACCACGGGGCTCCACTTCGCGGACGTGGCCAAGCTCCTGGAGGTCTTGCACCGCCTGGTGTCGGCCGGGAACACCGTGCTCGTCATCGAGCACAACATGGACGTGGTCAAGACCTCGGACTGGATCATCGACTTGGGGCCCGAAGGCGGCGACGGCGGCGGGGAGCTGGTCGCGGCCGGAACGCCCGCCGACATCGCTAAGAACCCCGCCTCGCACACCGGACGCTACATCAGCGGATCAGGCGATACGGCTTCTTCTCACCGCGCTACGCGCACCGCCGCTGCACGGTAGACGGGTTAGGCGGGATCCAAACGTCCAATCCAACGGATTATTGAACAGCCCCCAAAACGCCAATCAATCATTAGCACTTGAGAAGTGCTGACTCAAATCGCGCTCCATAATCTTGAGAGTAGCCATTGTTGAATCAAATTCCGGTTCATCAAATTTAATTTGTTCACCTCGCGCTTCTTTGCCCGGATGGACGTGATTGCGGTATTCAGCTGCGACACTGCTAAGCGCCTTGTGCTGGGAGTGAATCATTCCAATGCTCTCGGCGATAGAAATTAGCTTTCGCAAATCAAGCTCCATTAAATCGACCGACTCGCGTTTTTTACTTGTGGCTATTTTCTGGAGAGCATCATCAATTTTTTGTCCGGCCCCAGGATTAGATTTCCTTTCTTTTTCAATTGCACCCAGGAG
>JAGWJU010000359.1 GCA_028865585.1 Elusimicrobiota bacterium
TCTTCGGCACCGTGCCGTACATCGCGCCGCCGTCCAGCTTGAACGTGCCGTCGGCGACCAGCTCCACGTCGAACTTGCCGACCTTCACCGCGCTACTCCTTCTCGGCGCAGCACTTCTTGTACTTCTTGCCGGAGCCGCAGGGGCAGGGGTCGTTGCGGCCGGCGTCGGGGCCCGTCTTGACGTAGGTCGCGGGCTTGACCGCGCCCGAGGCGGGCGGCTCGTTGTAGCGTCCGGCCTCGATGGCCTCCTTGTTCTTCTCGATCCAGGCCTTGACCTCGCCCATGCTCTTGACGTTGACGCCGTCCTTGGCCATGTGCGCCGCCAGCGTTTTCATCTGCTTGACGAAGGCCGGGTCCTTCCACTTGCGGTAAAACAGGGGCATCAAGCCCTTGACTTCGGGATTGTCTTCGAGCTTCGCCTGCTCCGCGGCGCTAGGCGCGGCGTCTTTGGCGCCCGGGACCGCGGGTTTGGGCGCGGCCGCGTCCTCTTTCTTGCGGCCGAAAAGGCCTCCCAGCGGCTTAAGCCAGCCCATGAAGTATATTTTAGACAATTCAGGCCTCGGATTCGAACGCCCGGACAGGCGGGGCCGCCCTCCCGACCGCTCATGTTATAATGTTGAGACGATGAGCCCGTCATCCTCCGCGACTGCGCCCGCCTATTCCGACGCTGCCCGAAAGGCATCCTACGGCCTGCTCGCCAAGATGGGGCTCTTCCTGGCGCCCAATTTTCTGAGCCCCCAAGAGTGCGTCCGTCTGCGCGGCGAAATAAACTCCGCCCCGACCAGGCCCACGGAGGCATACTCTCCGACTCAGGTGGGCCCGGCGCCGAACTCCAAGTTCTCCTCCTCCCTCGATCACGACATCCCGCCCGCGAGCCTCGCATCTCTGCAAAACAGGTTTCTCGCTCTTATTCCGCGCCTGGAAAAGCATTTCAACGAAAAATTGGCGCTCCGGGAGCCCGTGGGCGTGCGCACCTACGGCCCCGGCGGGTTTCTCGCCGCCCACACCGACTGCATCAACGAGCGCTTCCTCGTCAACAGCCTCCCCGGAAAGAAGGTTCCCGTCTCCCGCCTGCGCAAGGTCAGCGCCGTGATTTACCTCAGCACCGAGGCGCACAAGCCCGGGCCGGGGCGTCACTGCGGCGGGCCCCTCGTTTTCTACGGGCTCATCCCGGGCCGAAAAACGCGGAGTCTCGGGCTCCCCCTGCGCGCGGAGGCCGGTCTGCTCATCGCCTTCCGCGCCGACGTTGGCCACGAAGTGCGCCCGGTCCTGGCCGGGACCCGCTACACCGTCACCGCCTTTATTTCCTCCCGCGGCCCTAAACGGCTTGGGCCGCCCCAGCCATGACCGCGGCCGCCGGCTCCTCGCGCCAAAACCCCTACGTCGTCGTCGGCGCGGGAGCGCAGGGCTTGACCTTCGCCCTCGGCTTGGCGCGCCGAGGGCTGCCCGTCATCCTGTGCGAGCGCTCCGGAGTGCTCGGCGGGCAAGCCCGCTCGTTCCGCTACGGACGCTTCACCTTCGACTTCGGGCTGCACGCCTTCGTGACCAAAAGCCGCCCCGTGGAGGACTTCGTTCGCGGAATTCTAGGCGACGACTTCGCCTCGTTCTATCCGCGGGCCGCCTCCCATTGGGGCGGGGACAAATTAGTCGAGGACTCCTCCTCCTGGCGCGTCCAAAACCTGCACCGGCGGCTCTACGCGCTCCTGCCCAAGGCCTCCGGGCGGGAGTGGAGCTGCATGCGCATTTCAAAGCCGCCCAAGACCATTTATCCCAAGCGCGGCGGCTTCGGCGCCATCTTCGAGCTCATGGGCCGGGAGTTGAAACGGAGCGGCGGGCAAATACTTCTGGAAACCCCGATGGAGGCGCGCGACT
>JAGWJU010000033.1 GCA_028865585.1 Elusimicrobiota bacterium
GCCAGGGCGGCCGCGGCGGCGAAGAGAAGCGCGAATAAAAAACGCCGGAGGGAGATTTTCCCGAGCCAGGACATGGCGGCCCTAGTCGTTCTTGACGCGGTAGCCCACGTTCTTGACGGTGACCAGGCGCGGCGCCTCGGGGCCGAGCTTCTCCCGCAGCCGGGCGACGTGCTGATCCACGGTGCGGGTGTCTAGCTCCATGCCGCGGTCATAGCCCCAGACCTTTTCCAGAATTTTATCGCGGTTCAAGGCACGACCAGCCGCTTCCAGAAGACACTTCAAGAGCTCGAACTCCTTGGCGGAGAGCGCCGCCGGCCGCCCGCGGACGGAGGCCTCGTACTTGGCCGGATCAAGCTCGATGCCGCCCGCGCGCAAGACGGAGGCGCCGGCGGCAGAGGGCCCGCCCGGCTCGGCCCGGCGAAAAAGGGCCTTGATGCGGGCCATGAGCTCGCGCACGCTGAAAGGCTTGGTGACGTAATCGTCGGCGCCCAGTTCCAGTCCCAACACGCGGTCGAGTTCCTCGTTCTTCGCGGTGAGGATGATGACGGGCGTCTTGGACTTGCTTCGAACGCTCTTGAGAATGTCGAGGCCGCCCTTTTTTGGCAGCATCAGATCGAGCAAAATAAGGTCGGGCTTTTCCTTCCCCACGGCGGCCATGCCCGCCTCGCCGTCCGCGGCCGTTACGGCCGCGTAGCCCTCTTTTTCGAGATTGTATTTGAGGATCTTGGATAAAGCTTTTTCGTCTTCAACGACAAGTATTTTTTTGGGGGCCATGTCCGGAGTCCGCAACGATTATAGGATTTCTCGCAAGCGGAGGGAAGCCAGGGAGAGAACCTTCGGATCTTCCTTGAATTCTCCGCCTCGGGCGAAGTATACTTCTCTTGGCCATGAGAATCCCTCTTGTCATTGCGATGTCGGCGGGGTGCGCCGTTTTTTGCGCTGCCGCCCAGCCGGCTCCTTCCGCGGATGCGGGCTTGGCCGCGTTCCATCAAAAGAACTATTCCCTGGCGGCCCAAATCTTCAAGCAGGCCGCCGCCGGCGCGGATCCGACCGCCGAGCTCATGCTGGGCTACCTCTACGAAAACGGAAGCGGCGTGGCTAAGGACGCGATCCAGGCCAGCCAGTGGTATGCCCTGGCCCTGAATAAAATTGGCGACATCGCGCGGACGGCTCCATCGGCGAAGGACGCCGCTTTTCTGCACGGCCTGATTCTTAAGGCGGAGGACTTCGTCTCGGCTCATAGGCCGGATCATCCGCAAGCCTCCGTCTCCAGCATTTATACCGGCGATCGCTACCGGGATCCCTTCGCTCCCTTGAGCGGCGGCAAGCCCACCCGGAAGTTTTCCCTGTCGGATTTCAGCATCCATCACTTAGCTATGCGCGGGGTCATGGGCGCCGGCGGCTCGGGCTACGCCCTTTTCACGGATCCGGCGTACGGGGTGAGCTTCATCTTGAAGCGCGGCCGCCTTTATGACGAGCGCGGCAAGCAGGTGCCCGGGGTCTGGGGGCATGTGGACGTGCGGGCAAAAACCGCGGAATTGGCGACCAGCGGCGAGGACGTGCAGTCTTTCCGCATGGGCGGCCGCTAAGGCCGGTTTTCGTGGAGTGGGAGGACATCATCGCTCTGGCCGGGCGCCTATTGATCGCGGCGCTGTTTTTGGCCTCCGCGTTCGGCAAGATCACGAATTTCCCGGGTACGGTCGCGTACATGGAGGGCGCGGGAATGTTTTGGGCGCCGTTTTTCTGCGCCGCGGCCGCGGCGCTTGAAGCGGCGTGCGGCGTCGCGCTCGTCTTAGGCTGCCAGGCGCGCTGGGCTGCGGCGGCCCTGGCCGCCTATCTTATTCCGGTCACATGGATATTCCACCTGTCTCCGCGCGTTGATCTTTTGAAAAATCTGGCCATTATGGGCGCCCTGCTCCAAATCGCGGCCTGGGGGTCCGGACGCCTGAGCCTCGACGGAGGAAGCGATGAAGACTGAGGGACATACGCCGTACCTTTCCCTCGCGCGGCGCTACCGCCCGCAGACCTTCGACGAAGTGGCCGGCCAGGAATCCGTCTCCGTGACGCTCAAGAACGCCGTTTCGGCGGGGCGCATCGCCCAGGCTTATTTGTTCACCGGCCCCCGGGGCGTGGGCAAGACCACCATGGCCCGCATCCTGGCCAAGGCGCTCAATTGCGCCAAGGGTCCCTCGGCCGAGCCCTGCGGCCGCTGCGACTCCTGCCGGGAAATCAGCTCCGGATCGTCATTGGACGTCCTGGAGATGGATGCGGCCTCTCACACGGGCGTGGACAACATCCGGGAGGTCATCATCGACACGGTGTCCCTGGTTCCCAACCGGGATCGGCGCAAGATTTTCATCATCGACGAGGCCCACATGCTCTCTACCGCGGCCTTCAACGCGCTCTTGAAGACTTTGGAGGAGCCGCCGCCGCACGTGGTCTTCGTGCTGGCCACCACCGAAGCCGTGAAAATTCCGGCGACCATCGCGTCGCGCTGCCAGCGCTTCCGCTTTAAGCCCCTCGCGCCCGAGGCCGTCTCAGCCTATCTCGGGAAGATCGCGAAGGCCGAGAAGATTTCCGTGGGGGCCGAGGCGCTCGCTCTCCTAGCCAAGGCCGCGGACGGGTCTTTGCGCGACGCCCTAAGCCTTTTGGATCAATGCGGCTCTTCGAGCGCCGATGGCGCCGTGCGTGAAGAGACGGTCCGGGACATGTTCGGCTTGGTTCCTGAGGAAACCGTCCTGGGCGTAGCTCAGGCGCTTGCGGCGCGGGACGCCAAATCCTTGGGGACGTGGCTGGAAAAAATTTACGGGGAAGGGCTCGACCCCAAGGAGATGCTGAGAGATCTCCGGGCGGCGTTCCAGGAGATTTACATCGGCAAAATGGGCGGCGCCGGGGCGGCCAAGCCTGCGTGGAAAAAAATCGCGGAAAGCCTCAGCGCCGACGGGGCGGCGTTTTGGCTTAGGCGCATTTCAGTAATTTTCGAGTCCATGCGTTTTGACGAGCAGCCTCGGATGAGTCTTGAGATGGGGCTCTATGGCGGCCTGGAGGCGGCGGGCGACTTATCTTCTTGGGTTCGGCGCCTGGAGGCTTTGGAAGCCCGACTATCCCGGCAGGGAGCGGCTGATCCTCTTTCGCAGGAGGATTCCTCCGCGCCCCCGGCCCATTCTCGCGCCGCACCCGAGCCGTCCCCCGCTCCGACGCCTGCTCCCGAGGGCGGAGTGTGGCCCCGCGTCGTAGCCGCCGTCCGGCAGGAAAAGGCGGCCCTGGCCGCCACTCTAGAGATGGCGGCTGCCGCCCAAGACCAGGACGGAAGCTGGAAAATCCGCTTTCGCCGGCCGTTCGATTTGGAGTTGGGCGAGAAGAACCGGCGGCTGATCGAAGGAAAGATGGCCGAGGCCTGCGGCGGCGCGGTCCGCGTTTTGATGGAAACGGGCGCCGCCGCGCCCGGCGACCGTCCTGAAGAGGTCGTAGACAAGGCCGTTCCGGTTTCTTCCGCGGGCTCCGCGCCTAGAGGGGAGTGGCACGACGTGACCGAGGCCGCGGCGCCGTGTCCTCCCGAGCTGCAAAAGGCTCGGGACATCCTGGGCGGCCGCGTGAAAGTCAAGAAAAAGCCGTGAAAAGCCTCAACCGGCTCATCACGAGCCTCAAGCGGTTGCCCGGCATAGGGCCAAAACAGGCCGAGCGGCTGGCCCTCTATTTGCTGCGCGCGCCCGATTACGAGTCTGAAAATTTCATCGCGGCGCTCAAAGAAGCCAAGACCTCCGTCAAGTTCTGCCGCGAATGCTGGGATTTCTCGGAGAGCCCGGTCTGCCGCCGCTGCGCGGACGAAAGCCGCGACAAGAGCCTTATCTGCGTGGTCGAGGAGCCGCAGGATGTGCTGGCGGTCGACAAATCGGGTTACCGGGGCCTTTATCACGTGCTGCACGGCGCGCTCTCCCCGCTCGACGGCGTCGGCCCGGAGCGGCTGCGCATCCGCGAGCTCTTGGAGCGCTTAAAGGGCCGAGCGGACACGGCGACTGAGGTGATCCTCGCGACCGACCCGGACGCGGAAGGGGAGACTACGGCCCTTTATATCGCGACCCAACTCAAGTCTTCGCCGCGGATCAAGGTCAGCCGCATCGGACATGGCGTGCCGATGGGCGGCGACCTGGATTATCTTGATGAAGGCACGCTGTCTCACGCCCTGGCCGGACGCAGGGAAATGGACTCAGGAGGAGCCCGGTGAAATTCGAAAGCGTTTTGGAGACCGTCGGAAACACGCCGCTGATTCGCTTGAACCGCATGGCGGAGGGCTTGAAGCCCAAGATTTACGTCAAGGCGGAGTTTTTTAACCCGGGAGGCTCGGTCAAGGACCGCATCGGCGTGTCCATGATCGACGAGGCCGAGCGCCGCGGACTTTTAAAGCCCGGCGGCACCATCGTGGAGGGAACCTCGGGCAACACCGGCATCGGGCTGGCGCTCGTCGCGGCCTTGCGCGGCTACAAGCTTATCTTCACCATCACGGACAAGCAGTCGCGCGAGAAAATCAACTTTCTAAAGGCCTTGGGCGCCGAGGTGGTGGTGTGTCCAACCAACGTCGAGCCCGAGGATCCGCGCAGCTACTACTCCGTGGCGAAGAAGATGGCGGCGGAGCTGCCTAACGCCTTCTACCCCAACCAGTACGACAACCCGAATAATCCTGAGGCCCACTATCGCACGACCGGCCCCGAGATTTGGCGGGACACCGAGGGCAAGATCACGCACTTTGTCGCGGGCATGGGCACGGGCGGGACGATCTCCGGCACGGGGCGCTATCTTAAGGAAATGAACCCGAAAATAAAGATCATCGGCGCGGACCCGATCGGCTCTCTTTATTACGAGAAGTTCCACCACAACCGCGTGGGCGAGGCCAAACCCTACGTGGTCGAGGGCATCGGAGAGGACATCTTCCCCTCGACCATGCACTTCAAAGTCCTAGACGATATCATCCGCGTCACGGACAAAGACAGCTTCCTGACGACCAGGTCTTTGGCGCGGATGGAGGGGCTCTTCGCTGGCGGCTCGAGCGGCTCCGCGGTCTGGGCCGGGCTTCACTTCGCTAAAAAACTTTCCTCCCGCGATCTGATGGTTATCCTGTTGCCGGACACGGGCATGCGCTATTTGTCAAAGATCTACAACGAGGAGTGGATGCGCGAGAACCGCTACTTGGAGGACGAAACGGGTTTGAACGCCCAGGACGTGCTGCGCGCCAAGGCGCGCCGCTCCAAGCCGCGCGGCCTGGCTTTTGCCCGCCCGAAAGATACGCTGTTCGAGGCCTTGAAGCTCATGCGACGGCGGGACATCTCCCAGCTGCCGATTCTGGAAGGTAAAAAGATCGCCGGGGCCGTCTTCGAGGATGACGTCTTGAACCTCATGATCAAAGGCCGCGACATCAAGAAAATGATAGCCCGCGAGGCCATGGCGGCGGCGCTGCCCGTCGTGGCGCCCAGCGCGCGCATCGAAGCCGTTCTGGGGCTCATGGGCGCGCAGCGCCCCGCCGTTCTCGTGGAAGTGCGTCGAGGCGCTTACGACATCATCACGAAGTACGACGTCTTGAACGCCGTGTCCGACTTCGCGGCGCGCGGCGGCGCCTTCAACCGCCGCATGGGAGGCGCTTCATGATTCGAATCCTGGCGTTGTCTGTTTCCCTGGCGGCGGGCTCCGCGTCCGCCCAGGCGCCCTCACAGGCTCCCGCCGCGTCCAGCACCGCCGATTTGGCGGCGCACTCGTCCGCCGCCGAGCCGCAGGCGCCGACTCCAAAGCAGGCCTTGAGCCGGCGCTGGAGCTTCCTTGAGGCTGCGGCAAAAAACGACGATTATGCCGGCGCGGAATCCGCCATGGTCGACGATTTGAATCTCCTGATTTCCCAAAGCGGGGCTTCTTCGGACGCGGCTCAAGCGCGCTTTTTGGCGGCGTCATTGGAGGAGCGCGAAGGGCTTCACGAGCAGGCCATGGTTGATCTCCTGCACCTGCTCTACGAGTTCCCCACCGCGGACGTTTCGATGCAGGCGCAATCCATGTTTCAGGACATCGCCAAGAAGCGCCTGCCCGGCCGCTACAAAGGGGCCGTCGCGAACATCTCCCAGGCAGCTTCCGGCTCCTCTTCCGCCGATCGGCTGGCGGCGCTCAGCCACCTTTTGGTCCAAGATTTCGGCGCGGAACTCTACGGGCCGATCCGGGGCGAAATCCGCGGCTTCATGGCGCGCTTTCCGGATTATTCGGGCATGGATCGGGTGCAGTGGGATTTGGTGAGCTTGGATGAGGCTAAGGGGAACAGCCAAGCCGCGCTGCTTGAAGCCCGGGAATTTTTAGCGCTGTATCCCCGGAGCGCTTTGGCCGAGAAAGCACAATTCAAACTCGGCGCTCTCTACGCGCGGCTGGGCCTCTATCAGAAGGCGGTGGGCGCCTATCAGGCGTTTACCGCGGCTTATCCGCAGAGCCCCGACGCCGTGTCCGCGCTTTCGCAGATCGCCGCCATCTTCGCCGAACATTTGGATCAATACGAGATGGCGGTCAAGACCGACGAGATGATCGTCGCGCAAGTTTCCCAGGGACGCCCGGCCGCCGAGGCCCTCTACCAGGAGGCCGGGCTCTATGACTGCCGCTTCCTGTTCTTCAGCTGCAAGCTGGACGACCCCTCCAAAGCCTTGTCGGTTTATCAGCGCATCGTGAATACCGGGAATCTGGATTTCCTGGACCGGAAAGAAGCTGAGCGGGTGAGAAGCCGCATCAACGACTTGAGCAAGAGCGGGGCCAAATCCCAGGCTCCGTCCCAGACGGTTCAACCGGCCGCGGCCGGAGCGGGAGGACAATAAAATGAGCGACGCCAAGAACACCGGATTCTCCACTGTGGCCGTGCACGCGGGGCAGTCTCCCGATGCCGCGACCGGCGCCGTGATGACTCCCATTTATCAAACTTCGACCTACGCGCAGGAAGCGCCCGGGAGGCACAAGGGCTTCGAATACTCCAGGACGGGCAACCCGACTCGCGCCGCGCTTGAGGCCAACCTTGCGGCTTTGGAGGACGCGCGGTTCGGCCTGTGTTTCTCCTCGGGCATGGGCGCCATCTCCTCCGTCATCATGGCCTTGAGCGCCGGAGATCACGTGGTGTCCGGCAACGACGTCTACGGCGGGACCTACCGGGCGTTTACAAAGGTCTTCTCGCGCCTTGGCATCGATTTTACTTTCGTGGACGCGACCGATTTGGGCGCCATCGAGCGGGCCATGACGCCCCGCACCAAGCTTCTCTGGGTTGAAACGCCGTCGAATCCGCTTTTACGCGTCACGGACATCCGCAAAGCCTGCGTCTTGGCCAAGAAGCGCGGCGCGCTGGCTGCGGTGGACAACACCTTCGCGAGCCCGGCCCTGCAGCGGCCCTTGGCCTTGGGCGCCGATTTGGTCGCGCATTCCACCACGAAATACCTAGGCGGACACTCGGACGTTGTTGGGGGCTTCGTCGCGACCAGCGATCAGGCGCTTTACGAAAGAATTAAGTTCGTGCAAAACTCCGTGGGCGCCGTGCCCGGGCCGATGGACTGCTTTTTGGTTTTGCGTGGGACCAAGACCCTTCCCTTGCGCATGCGGCGCCACTGCGAGAACGCGATGGCCGTGGCCAAGCACCTGAACGCGCATCCCCAGGTTGCGCGGGTTTATTATCCGGGGCTTTCTGGCCATCCGGGTCACCGCATCGCCAAGGCCCAGATGAAAGGTTTCGGCGGAATGATTTCCTTCGAACTCAAAGGCGGGCTTGAGCGTGCCAAGAGGATGATTTCCGCGACCAATATCTTCGCGCTGGCCGAGAGTCTGGGGGGCGTCGAGTCTCTCATCGGCCATCCCGCCACCATGACCCACGCCGCGATTCCCCGCGAAGAGCGCCTGAAGTCCGGCCTCGCCGACGGGCTCATTCGTCTTTCCGTCGGCATCGAGGACGCGAAAGACTTGATCGCAGATTTGGATCAGGCCCTGCGTAAGAGTTAGGCGGTTTGGCCTAGATTCCCAGTTCCTGACGCACCTCTTCGGCTATCTTTTGGCGTTCCAGTTCATCCGCGACGCCTTCCGAGAGCCGGCGGACAACCTCCGGGTAGATGGCGTTGAGCACGCTGGGAACGGCATAGCCCCCGAGCTGGCGCAAAGTTTCCCGCTTCCGATCATTCATGGTCATGGGTTCGTGCGAAAAAACCCCGAAGTCGGCGACGAGAACCCCGCGTCCGTCCTTGGTCACGCGGATGTTTTCATCATGCATGTCCGTAAAGCCTCCGGCGCCAAGAAATCCTCCTCCGGAGCTTCCGCTCCAGCCCATGCGGTGCAGGCGCACGGCGGCAACCGTGGCGTCCGTAGCGACCTGCCGGAGGATATCGCCGAAAGAGAGTTTCCTCTCGGCCGCGATGTCCTGCATGAGCGGCGCCGCGTGCTTGAACCGTTCCCCATCGGCATAGCTGAAAAGCAGCAGGCCTAAAGGGATTTTTTCGTCATAGCGCATATTCTTGCCGTAGAGCCGGGTTTCCCCCGTGAACTGACCGAAGTAGATGGGCTTGACCACGCCGGGGTCTTGGGGACTCTTCTCCCACAGATCCTTGGCTACCGTGAAGTTTTCAGGTTCGATGTAGGCGCGGTCGGTGTTCTGTCCGGGCATCTTGAGCTCCACGGCGAAAAACCCCTGCGCGTCTTCAACGTAGATGATGTGGCGGCGGAAGCTTGAACTTACGGGAGCGATGTGGAGTTCTTTATATTGGAAGATGGCCTGGTGCTCCTGGGCCCATGCCAGCGGAGTATCTCCGCCGGCGAAGTGCCCGGCGTGGTTGAGGTCGTAGTGATAGGTTAGGCGAAGGAAGCTTAAAGCCATTAGGAATTTCGGAAGGCGCTTTGGGTCTGAAAGGAGCGCCCAAAACGTGGGCATTCTCGTGCGGATCTGGTCGCGGCTTTCCTCGTTGAGCCAAAATTGAGCTCCGGGAATCGGGATCAGCTCGCTTTGAGAGGAAGATTTGAAAATTTTATTCCACCAGGCCTTGGCTCCGCGGATCGCGGGCACCGGCGCGGCATCGCCGGATATGTTCTTGGTGAGCGCGTTCCAGAAGGACTGC
>JAGWJU010000360.1 GCA_028865585.1 Elusimicrobiota bacterium
ACCTTCTATATTGTCGGGGTGGCGCTCACGGGCTTGGTGCCCGAGGCGCACCACACCCCAGACCTGTTCGAGAACCCCGGCCGGGCCCGGCTCAACAAAGCGCTCGACGATCTCAACCGCAAGTTCGGGAAGGACGCAGTCTACTACGGCGCCGTCCACGAATCCGGGACGATCGCCCCCCTGCGCATCGCCTTCTCGCGCATCCCCGGGGCGGACGAAAAATGAGGCGGCCGCGCCTGTGAACTCAAAAGAAAAAATCGGTTTAGCTTGGAGCGGCGGCAAGGACAGCGCCTTGGCCTTGCACGCGCTGCGCGCATCGGGGCGATGGCACGCGCTCTCCCTGCTCACGACCGTGACCGAGGGCTGCGAGCGCATCAGCATGCACGGCGTCCGCGTGGAGCTTCTGGAGGAACAGTCCCAATCCCTGGGCATTCCCGTTCGGCAAGTCCGCATTCCCAAGGACGCCTCCAACTCCGTTTATGAAGCGCGCATGGCCAAGGCGCTTGGAGAATTTAAGGCGCAGGGCGTTCAAAGCGTCGCTTTCGGAGATATTTTCCTGGAAGATCTGCGCGTCTACCGGGAAAAGAACCTCGCCCGCCTGGGCCTGCGCGGCGTGTTTCCCCTATGGAAGAAAGACACTCCGGCTCTTGCGCGGGATTTTGTACGGCAAGGATTCAAAGCCGTCGTCGTCTGCGCCGATACCCGGGCGCTGGACGCGGCGTTTGCCGGCGCGGAAATAGACGAAGCCTTTTTCGCCAAACTTCCCGCCGAAGTCGATCCGTGCGGCGAGAACGGAGAGTTCCACTCCTTCGTCTACGACGGCCCCGGCTGGTCTCTCCCCGTGCGCTTTACGCGGGGAGAGCGCGTCGTTCGCGAAGGGCGTTTTTGTTTTCAGGATCTCCTGCCCGATCCGAAGAAGCCCACCTTGGCGAATGACAAAGCCGCGCCAAAAAGCTAGCCTATGCAAGTTATGACGCTTGAAAGAATCCGCGCCGCCGCACAGGGACTCTCTTTGGCGCTCTGCCTGCCGGCCGCGCTGGCCGCGGCGCAGACTCCGCAAAGTCCCTCCCAAACCGCAGGCCGGCTCGCCTACGCCGCCCGCGTTCTCATTCCGGGAGGCGTGCTCGAGGTAGGCGTCGCGGACAAAACCGCCGACGCGCGGCTTGACTGCGCGAATTCCTCCATCCAGCACACGATTTTGCGCTGCACGCTGCCGCAATCCCTTGTTTCCCAAGCCAGCAGTCTCGGGAGAAGCGTCCAAAGCGTCACGCTCAACCTCCATTACCAGGGCAAGATCCTCGACATGTCGATTCAATTTGCCAACGCCGGCGCTAATGAAGTCATCCGGCAACTGGAGTCGGAGCTTGGGGAAAAACCCGTGGTGCAGTACTGGGCCGACAGTTCGCACCTCTACGCCTCTTCCATCTGGGTCGACGGCAAGACCGAAGTGGAGGTCAGCAGGACCATCAAAGGCTCCGACGACGGCAGCGGAGCGCGCCTCTACGTCTCGACTTTGCTGGGCGGCCTACCGCTGAACCCCGCTGACGCGCTCCAAGGCCGGTAAGTGCCGTTCCGTCCGCCCCTGCGCGCTGCCGTCTCTCTCTTAATGGTTTTTCTCCTGAGCGCAGGCTCTCATGCTTCCGCTCTTCCTCCTGCATCGAGCGTTACCGCCGTCCAAACCGCAGCGCTCCACGCTCTTTTCAAAAGCGATTGGAACCGCCAGATGCGCGAGGATCCGCTCTCCGCCTCGGACTACGGCGACAAGCGCTTCAACGCGCTCTGGCCGGATGAGAGCCTCTCCGCCATCAAGCGGGAAAACGAAGAGGACCAGCGGGCTCTGGCGGAACTGGCTAAAATCAACCG
>JAGWJU010000361.1 GCA_028865585.1 Elusimicrobiota bacterium
CGTTGTCACGGGCGTAGACCTCAAGCTCCACCCTCGTGTTCTCATGGAGCCGGATTCCGTCTTCAAGCTTCAAGCGCTCAAGTTTTTCCTCTTTGTAGTTCCGGGCATCGAAATTTTCGCGGGTGGCGACGGCGGGCTCCTTGACGAAGCCGTCCTCCATGGCGCTTGAGAGCGGATAGCCGTAGATGACGTTTTTAAACGCCTGGGTTTTGCCGCCGCGTTCCACCTGGGGCGTCGCGGTCAGCTCCAAGCCCAGAATGGGATTAAGCTCCTCGATGGCCTTCATTCCGGCCGAGGCGCGGTAGCGGTGGGACTCGTCCATCAGGAGCACCAAGTCGTCGAGCTTGGAGAGGTATTCGAAATAGCTCTCGCCGATGTACTCCTGCAGCCGCCGAAAGCGCGGCACGTTGGTCTTGGCCGCGCCCTTGGGCGTCTCGATGCTCGTGATCTTGGATATGTTGAAGATGTTGACGTGAATCGCGCCGTCCATGGCGGCCATGCCGGGGAGGCTGCGCTGCTTCCTGGCTTCCTCGCGGACGCCGCGGCCTGACTCGTAGTTGTCGCCCGTGATGATCTCGGGAGGATTCACGGCAAACTCGGCGATGCCTTGAAAGACGTATTTGGGGGTGTTGGGCGTAAAATCCGCGATGAGCTTGTTGTAGATGGTCAAGTTTGGGGCCAGCACGAAGAAATGACGGATGCCCTCGGCCTTATAAAGGTAGGCGATAAAAGCGCCCATGAGCCTGGTCTTGCCCACGCCCGTGGCCAAAGCAAAGCATAGAGACGGGAAATGGCGCTCGAAATCCTCGACCGTTGGAAACGCGGCCTTGACCGAATTCAGCGCCTTGGCCGCGTCCGTATTTTTCTCAAGTCGCAGCAGTTCGCAGAGCCGCTCCAGGATTTCCAGCGACTGCCGCTGGGGCGGCCTCAGGCTCAGGCGGTTGGAAATGAAATTAACGTGCTGGTTCATGAGCTCATCTGCGCCTGGCGGGTTTGGCGGGTTTGCGGCGGGTTCTCAATGTCCCCTTTGTCTTCTTCGTGTCCCGTTTCGCACGGCTGGACTGCGTGGCGGGTTTGGCGGGTTTGTGGCGGGTTTGCCCCTGAAGCACATAGTGGGTGGCCCGGCCGGTGCGCCCGACCTTGCGAATAACGCCCTTCGAAGCAAGCTCCTCGAAGTCGCGAAGGGCCGTTCGTTCGGCAACTCCGGCGAGCTTCATATACTCGCCGGTACTGATGCGCCCGTACTGCCGAATATGGGCGATGGCCGACCGCTGGCGCTCATTGAGGTTCATTTCGCCCATGCGCGCTTGCGTCAGCCAGTCCCTCCACAGGGTTTGCACGAACTGGCCTCCGTCTTGTCTATATTGCGGCTCGGGCAGGCCCGCCTCGCGGCAAAGAGAAATCATGTCGACGGTTCCGGTGCCCGCCCTTTCGATATAGCGGGCGAGAAACAGCGGTTCTGCGATCAGGGGATTGCGCGGAATTGAGGTGTGCGCCCGCCGCAGCATTTCAACGGTCAGCCTGGACGGAAGTTCGCCGGGGTTCCAAACCTCCAAGCGGTCCGCGAACAGCATCACCTGGGCGCTGGCGTTCGAGGCGTAGTCGCGGTGGGCGACGGCGTTGACGATGGCCTCGGCCACGGCATCCTTGGGCAGCTCGTAGGTTACGGGCGCTTGCGGGCCTTGCGCTCGGGTCCCGACGGTCCGGTTGATCTTCGACATGACGAAATCCACAGCCTGATCCACCAAATCGAATAGATTGCCCTTGTAGACTTGGTAGGAAGGAATCGGCTTGCGGACTTCCGTACCGTGGAAATGCAGGCACTTAATCTCGGACGTGGGCAGGAAAGACTGCGGCTT
>JAGWJU010000362.1 GCA_028865585.1 Elusimicrobiota bacterium
GCCGCGTCCTTGAGCTCCGCGCGGGCCGGCAACGTCTTCGGCGGCGGCGATTGGGCCCAAGACCGGCTCATCCCCGACTGCGCGCGGGCGCTGGGCTCCGGAGAGGCCGCGCTTATCCGCAATCCGCGCTCGGTGCGCCCGTGGCAGTTCGTGCTGGACCCGCTCTGCGGCTATCTGAGGCTGGCCGCGCGGCAATGGGAACGCCCCCGGGACTACGCGGAGGCTTGGAACTTCGGCCCGCCGGCGTCTTCGGCGCGCGCCGTCGGCGAGGTTGCCGACCTCTTCGTCCAGGCCTGGGGAAGCGGGCGCTGGCAGGCCGCCGCGCAAGACGGCGCGCCGCACGAGGCCGGGCTTTTGCAGCTGGAGAGCGGCAAGGCCAAAAAGCGCCTGGACTGGCGGCCGGTTTACACGCTGGAAGAAGGCATTGCGCGGACCGCCCGCTGGTACCGGGAAGCCGCGAAGCCGGGCTTCGACGCCCTGGGGTTCACGCGCGGCCAGATTAAGGAATACGCGCATGCGGCCCTCGCCGCGGGAGCGCGTCGATGACGGGTAAAACGGCCGAACCCGCCTCCTTGCGGGATGCCGAGCTGCGCGAAAAAGTGTTTTCCGCCGTGCGCGAGTACGCGCAAGCCGCGCTCGCGCCGAAAGATTTCGCGCCCGGACAATCCGACGTACCGGTTTCGGGCCGGGTCTGCGACATCGAGGACATGCTGGCGCTGGTCGACTCCTCGCTGGATCTTTGGCTGACAACCGGGCGCTTTGCCGCCGCTTTTGAAAAAGGCCTGGGCCGGCGCCTCGGGCTTCCTCCCGCGCTTCTGGTCAACTCGGGCTCGTCGGCCAATCTTTTGGCCGTCTCGGCTTTGACCGCGGAAGAATTGAAGGACCGGCGCTTGAAGCCCGGCGACGAGGTGGTGACCGTGGCGGCGTCTTTTCCGACCACGGTCAATCCTTTTCTTCTCTATGGAGCGACGCCGGTGTTCGCGGACATCGAGCTGGGCACCTACGACGCCGTGTTCGACGAAATCGAGGCCGCCATCGGCCCAAAGACCAGGGCCGTCATGATGGCGCACACGCTGGGCAACCCTTTTAATCTTGAGCGCGCCGCGGCGCTGGCGCAAAAGCACGACTTGTGGCTTATCGAGGACTGCTGCGACGCGCTGGGCTCGACCTACGGCGGCAAGCCCGCCGGGACCTTCGGCGACATGGCGACGTTCAGCTTTTATCCCGCGCACCACATCACCATGGGCGAGGGCGGCGCGGTGGCCACGGCCAACGGGCGGCTCAGGAAAATATTGGAGAGCTTCCGCGACTGGGGCCGCGACTGCTGGTGCGCGCCGGGCAAGGCCGACACCTGCGGCAAGCGCTTCAAGTGGCAGCTGGGCGAGCTGCCCTGCGGCTACGACCACAAGTACATCTACTCGCATCTGGGCTTCAACTTGAAGGCGACGGACATGCAGGCGGCCGTGGGGCTCTCCCAGATGAAGAAATTGGACGATTTTATCGCCGCGCGCAAGAAAAATTTCGCCTATCTTAAAAAGGGCCTTAAGAAATTCGAGGACCGCTTGATTCTGCCCGAGGCCACGCCCCGAAGCGACCCCGCATGGTTCGGGTTTCCCTTGACCGTGCGCGACGGCGCGGGATTTTCACGCGAAGCCCTGACCGGATTTTTGGAGAACCGCGGCATCCGCACGCGGCTCTTGTTCGCCGGAAACCTCCTGCGCCAACCCTACTTCAAGGACCGGCCGCACCGCGCCATGAGCGGCTTGAAGAACACGGACAAGGTCATGAAGGACACCTTCTGGATCGGCGTCTACCCGGGCCTGACCGAGCCCATGCTGGATTACACCCTAAAAAGCT
>JAGWJU010000363.1 GCA_028865585.1 Elusimicrobiota bacterium
TGAAGGCCAGCACCGCGGGATAGGCGAGCGCGGTCACGATCTTGCCCCTTAATTCCGCCTGCGCCTCCAGATAGCTTCCCACCTGTTTGAGAGCCTTCGGCAGCTGGCCGCCCATTTCCCCGGCTTGGACCAGAGAAATCCACAGGGTGTTGAAGATGGCCGGATGCTTCTCGAACGCCTTGTACAGCGCTGAGCCGCTTGAAACGTCCTTGGTCACCGACTGCAGGGCATCGTGGAGGCCCTTGGACGACGAATGCTCTCCCAAAAGGGAGAGCGCCCGCACCAGCGGCACGCCGCCGTTGAGGAGCGTGGCCAGCTGCTCGGCGAAGAAAACCAAATCCCGGAGCCCCACGCCTCCTTTGGAAGCAGACTTAGCCGGCTGGCCCGTCGCGGTCTGGGTTTTTTCGCCGACGATGGAGAGGATGAAATAGCCCTTGCCCTGAAGCGAGCCGATGACCTCGTTTTCGTCCGCCGCCTCGATCGCGCCGGACATGGTTTGTCCTTGGCTGTCCTGGACGGTATAGGCAAATCGTGTCATGGCGATGCAGGATTATACGCTAGTTCAAAAGCTCGCGGGTCCTTAAAGCGCCGCTATTCAAGAGTCGTGCTCCCCAGCACCTCATCGGCTGTCGTGATGCCTTCCATCACCTTGCGCCAGCCGCTGGCCCGCATGTTCCACATGCCCGACTGAGCCGCGATGGTCTTAAGCCGCGACAAATCGCCGCCGTATTTGTATATGACTTCCCGCATCTGCTCGTTGATCCGGTAGACTTCATAAAGCGCCCGCCGTCCGATGTAGCCCGTCCGGACGCACTTGTCGCATCCGCGTTTCTTGTAAAACGTGACGGATTGGGGATTGGGGAGGGTGGGCAACAGGGATTCCTTGAAGCAGATCTCCAGTTCCTGGGGGCTCGGCTTGTACGGGACCTTGCACGCCGGGCAGAGCACGCGCACCAAGCGCTGCGCCGCCACCAAAAGAAGGCTGCTGGAAAGCAAGAAAGGCTCGATGCCCAAGTCGATGAGGCGCACCACGCTCGACAAGGCGTCGTTGGTGTGCAGGGTGGAAAGGACCAAGTGCCCGGTCAAGGCCGCGCGCAAGCAGGTCTGCGCCGTCTCCTGATCCCGGACCTCGCCGACCAGGATGACGTCCGGGTCCTGGCGCAGGAAGGAGCGCAGCGCCGCGGCGAAAGTCAGCCCGATGTTGGCGCGCACCTGGACTTGGTTCAAACCCTCGACCTTGATTTCGACCGGGTCCTCGATGGTCATGAAGTTCAGGGCGGGCGTCCGGATCGTGTTGAGAACGGAGTAGAGCGTCGTGGTTTTTCCCGATCCGGTGGGGCCCGTCAGGAAGATGAGCCCGTGCGGCATCTGCGAGGCGGCCAGGAAGTCCTGCTTCTGCCTGGCGTCGAAGCCCAGCCTTTCGATGTTCAGATCCACGGCCGCCTTGTCCAAGAGGCGCATGACGACTTTTTCGCCGTAAACCGTCGGGCAGATGGAGACGCGGATATCGATGGGCCGGTTCTGGACCTTCAAGGAAAACTGCCCGTCCTGGGGAAGACGGCGCTCTGCGATGTCAAGCCTGGAAAGAATTTTGATGCGCGAGACGACGGCCATAAAAGCTTTCTTGGGGGGCGCCATTCGTTCATACAGGATGCCGTCGATGCGGAAGCGCAGGATGACCCTTTCATCATAGTTTTCCAGATGAATATCGGAGCACCGTTCCGAGACAGCCTGCTTTAAAATGGCGTTCACCAGGCTGACGACCTGATCATCTCCCGCCCTGCCCAAGGTCTGATCTAAATCGATTCGGGCATCGGCTCCCCCCAAATCCGATGCCTCATCAGCAACAGTTGACG
>JAGWJU010000364.1 GCA_028865585.1 Elusimicrobiota bacterium
AGCAAAATTTTCCCCAAAATTTTCGCAAAATAAAACCAAGGAACGCGCGCACCTCAAAAATTGGCAACTTTCAGGCAAAAATCAGGCTGCCCGGGGCAGGCCGAAAAAACCCAGGAAAGGACCATCGCGAATTTGCCAGGAATCAGGGTCTGCCGCGCTTAAAACCGGCCCCGGCCGGAAAAAACCAGGAAAGAATTTGGCTCATTTGGGCGCGCCAAAAAACCCAGGAAAGATCCGAGGGAAAAAACCGCCGAAGGATCGGCGGTCAGAAAAACAGGAAAGAACCGCCTCGGAAGCCGGACTGCGGCGCCGGAAAAACCCTTAGATGGGTTTTTGGCCCTGGGGCGGGACGGCGCGCTCAGGCAGGAAAATACCCAGGCCGATGACCGCGTAAGCCCCTAATATAAGGAAAGGAGCCAAATTGGAAGCCCAATTGCGCCCCATGCGGTCCGTCAGCGTCAGCACGTAAAAGCCGAGAGCCAGAATGCCGATTCCCAGGGCAATGACCTTCTTCCCGCGCGAAGAAATGGGTTCAACGGCCGCCGGCGCAGCCGAACTGGGCGTCTGGCCGCCTTTTTCTTTTTTCTTAGGCTTCTTTCCCATGGGTTTTCATTATAGCAAGGCTAGATTTCAGGACGCAGCATCTCTTTCATGGTTTCTCGCCGGCGCACGAGCCGCGCCTTCCCGTTTTCAATCAGGATTTCGGCGGCCCTAGGCCTGGAATTGTACTGCGAGCTCATGGAGAAGCCGTACGCGCCGGCTTTCGAGATCGCGACGAGGTCTCCCGGCGTGGTTTTCGGCAGCGCAATGCCGCGGGCCAGGAAATCCGCGGATTCGCAAATCGGCCCGACGACGTCGGTTTTCTCGCGCCTTCCGCCTTTTTTCTCCGGCCAGACGGGATGCTTGGCTCCGTAGAGCGCGGGCCTCGCCAAGTCGTTCATGGCCGCGTCCACGATGAGGAACTTGCGGCCGAAGCTCTCTTTTCTATAGAGCGCGCGGGCGAGCAGAACGCCCGCGTCCGCCGATAAATAGCGCCCCGGCTCGACGACAAGCCGCGCGCCCGGGCAGGCTTTCATGGTTTTTTTCGCGAGCCCGGCGAGCGCCCTGAGATCCGGAGAATTGTCGCCCTTCTCGTATTCGACCGCGAATCCCCCTCCCATGTCGAGAAATTCGAGCGTCGTCCCGCTTTCTCTAAGCGCCGCCGCCAGACCCCCCAGGACGCTCAAAAGCTCCTTATAGGGCCGCAAGGACGCGATTTGCGAGCCCAGGTGAGACTGCAGCCCGACAACGCGGAGATTCCGGCTCCGGGCCGCCAGCCGGGCGATCGCGAGCGCTTCCCCGGGGCTCATCCCGAACTTGTTTCCCGCCTCGCCCGTCGCCACGTGGGGATGCGTGCCGGCCTTGATGTCGGCGTTGACGCGGGGCGAGATGGGCGCGACTGCCCTCAGTTCGGCCGCTTCTTGTTCTATGGCGGCGAGCTCTTCACGGGACTCGACGTTGAAGGCCATGATTTTCCGGCGCAGCGCCAGGCGGATTTCCTCGCGGGTTTTCCCCACTCCGGAATAGACGATGGCCTCGGGCTTAAATCCCGCCGCCAAAGCGCGCGCGATTTCCCCCCCGGACACCGCCTCCGCGCCGCAGCCGGCGCCGGAAAGAATGCGGCAAAAAGCGCGGTTGGAATTGGCCTTGAGCGCGTAGCAAATCAGCGGCGAAGGGCTTCCGAACGCGGCGCGCAGGCGCGCGAGCTTCTCCAGGACGGCTTTTCGGGAGTAGACGTAGAGCGGCGTGCCGAACCGGGCCGCTAATCTTTTGGCCGGCAAGCCTTCCAGATGAAGCCTGCCGCCGCGATAAGCGAT
>JAGWJU010000034.1 GCA_028865585.1 Elusimicrobiota bacterium
CGGGCAGGCGGAAATACGGCGAGAAAAAGAGTTCCTCAAGGATTCGGGCGGGAAAGTCGCGCCGCCTGGCCGAGAGCACGGTCCAGGCCGCCTTGGCAAAGGGCTCCCTCAACAAGGGTTCGCGCGCTGACATGGACAGTGGCACGGCGTTGTCCGAGAAAGCTTCCGAAAGCGCCGCGCGGTAGGGCTCAAGCGTGCGGGCCATCACGCCCACGTCCTCGTAGCGGCAGGCTCCCGCGCGGACCATCTTCGCGATTTCCTTGGCGCAGAGCCACGCTTCGTCGCGCGCGCCGCTGGCGCTCATCAGCCGCAGCCTGGGAGCTTTCCCCGGCGCCGGTGCGTTTTCCCGCGCCGCGTCCGGAGTCTCCGCGGCGAAGAGCCTGTCCAAGGCCGGGCCCAGAGCCGTCTCCTTGACGCGCGGCTCGAGGTCTTTCACCTCGGAGGCCAAGCCCAGGATTTTCTGCTCGAAGAAGCCCTGCGCGAAGGCGAAGGCCGGATGGCGGCGGCGATAGGGGAAGAACAACGAGGCGGGGTAGTGCTTGGCCACGGCCTCGAAGAAATCGGCCTGCAGCCCGGTCAAATCGTAGAAGCCGTAGTAGAGGATTTCCTGAAAGCGGCTTAAGGCGGCCGAACCTTCCTCCGCGCGCCGCGCGGCCAGCCGCGCCAAAGCCGAGGAAGAAAGAAGCCCAAGCTCGTTCTGGCGCTCCTCGTACCGCATGGCCAGGCGCAGAAGGGCCGCGAGCTTCTGCCGCTCAGCCCCCCCGGCATCAAGTTCCCCGCCGAAATGCTCCAGAATGTCCTGCGGCGCGGCGCCCGCGTCGATGAGGTCGCGCAGGCTTGAGCGCAGGCTGCGCGCGAGCGCCTTGGGCCTGCCCATTCCGCCGAAGGGCTGGGCTAATTCCGGATGAGCGTCGAGCAAATCGTCCGTCATCCGATCGAAGAAGACCGGGTCGCTCAAAAGCGTCTTGCCGGAGAAGCCCTCCTCCTCCAGCACGGAAAGCGCCAGGCTGAAAAACGTGTGGAAGCGCGCATTGATGAGCGGCAGGCCGCGTTCCACGGCGCAGAGGCGCTCCAAGCGGTCGGCCAGCGCGCGGGACGGCGTCACCACGGCGATGGGCGAGGGCAGGCGTCCGGGCCGGGCCGCGGCCTTCAAAGACTTTAAGCGCTCGATGAAGGCGTCCTCGAGCGCGGGCTGAAAAGGGCCGCAAAAAACCGAGAGCATGAGTCTATGAAATCAAATTTTCGGATGGGGCGGCGCCATGCCCGGGCGCCTAGGCCGGAGGCAAATCGCCGGAGGACGAACCGAACGGCATCAAGACGAGGAAAACCGCCAGCATGACGAGAACGATGGTGCCGCCGCTGGATAAATTGAGGTAGAACGACGCCAGCATGCCCGCCACGACGGAGAAAAGCGAAATCGCCTCGGCCCACAGGATGGTCGCGGTGAAACCCCGGCGCAGCTGCAGCGCGGCCACGACCGGGATGACCACCAGGGCCGCGATGAGAAGCACTCCGATGATGGGAATCGAGAGCGTGATGGTGAAGGCCGCGAGCACGATGAGCAGCATGTTCAATGCCTTGACCGGCAGGCCCGCCACGCGCGCCGAGTCCTCGTCGAAGGTAATGAAGACCAGCTCCTTGTAGAAGAGAGCCAGCGCTCCAGCCACGCCCGCGGCCAAAAGCAGAATGGTGTTCACGTCTTGGCGCGTGACGGTCAGGATGCTGCCGAAGAGATAATTGAATAAGTTGGCGTTGAAGCCGCGGCCAACGCTTAAAAGAATCGTCGCCACAGCCAAACTCCCGGAGCAAAACAGAGCCAGCGAGGACTCGCCGTAAACCCGCTTGCTCAGGCGCAGCTTCTCGATACCCAGGCTCGCGACCGCGGTCGTCGCCAAGGCGGCCAGGATGGGATTGACCTTGAGCAGGAGCCCCAGCGTGATGCCGGCCAAAGACACGTTGGCCAGCGTGTCCGCGATGAGTGAATAGCGCCGGAGCACCAAGAAAGTTCCAATCAAAGGCGCCACCAGCGCGACGGCCACGCCGGCTTCCAAGCCGCGCAACGCGAAGCCGTAGCGAAACAAATCCAGCACGCTAGAACCCTCCCCCGCCCGCGGCTCCAGGCGCGGCAGCCGGATGCTCGTGCGGATGGGCTTCGGCGTGGGTCTTGCGGAAGTACTCATCGACCGAGCAATGGTAGAAAATCGTCTTATCCACGCAGGCCACGTGCATGGCCTGGTGCGCCATGCGATCCATATCATGAGTCACCAGCACCACGGTCAGGCGCAGTTCCTCGTTGAGGCGCTTTAAAAGCGCGTAGAAATCGCCCGCCACCCCGCGCTCGACGCCTACGGTGGGTTCGTCCAAAATGAGGACGTCCGGCCCGCCCGAGAGCGCGCGAGCAATGAAAACCCGTTGCTGCTGTCCGCCGGAGAGGTCGCCGATGAGCCTGCCGCGCTGAGGCCAGAGGTCCACCTGCTCGAGCGCCAGGCGGGCCATCTCCTTGTCCTCCCGCGTCGGGAAGCGGAAAAGGCCGCGTCGGCCGTAGCGTCCCATAAGGACCGTCTCCAGAACCGTGGCCGGGAAATTCGCGTCGAAATTGGTCGCCTTCTGCGGCACGTAACCGATGCGCGACCAATCCTTGAAGGAGGCGATGTCCCGGCCGAAGAGCCGGACTAGTCCGGAGGTGGGCTTCAAGAGCCCCAGCACGATCTTGATGAGCGTCGTTTTTCCCGCGCCGTTGCCGCCCACGATGCCGAGGTAGTCGCCCCGGTGCACGGCCAAATCGGCGTTCTCGAGCACCGTCCGCGCGCCGTAGGAAAAGGACACGCGCTCAAGCTCGATGATGTTCCGTCCGTGGTCGACTGCGGGTTCGGCCTGCGGGCCTTTCAGCGGCATTGCAGGGCGCTCCTCAGATTGGCCAGGTTCTGGCGCATCTGCGTAAAGTAGTCCTTTCCCGCGGCCGCGTCGGCGAAGGTCAACCCCTCGATGGGGTCGAGCACCATGGTCTTGGCGCCGATTTCACGGGCGATGGTGTCCGAGAGTTTCGGCGAGACCAAACGCTCGAAGAAAATCACTTTGACTCCGCGCTTGCGGGCCAAATCCGCCACGCCTGCCAGTTGCCGGGGAGAGGGTTGGGAGTCGGGAGAGAGCCCGCCGATGGAGACCTGCGTCAGGCCGTAGTCCCGGGCGAGGTAGCCGAAGGCCGCGTGCGAGGTCACGATGTCCTTCCGCGCGCAATGAGCCAATCCGCGGCGGTACTCAAGATCGAGCGCCGCGAGCCTGCGGGTCAGGGCGCGCGCATTGGCCGCGAAGCAGGGCGCGCCGGCCGGATCGATGTCCGCATAAGCCCGTTCGATGCGGCGGACGATTGTCTCTGATAAACGAGGAGAGAGCCATACGTGCGGATCGACGGAGGAATCCTCATCGCCTCCACGCCGGGTCATGAGGCCTCGGGCGGCCACCAGCACGCGCGTGCGCTCGGGATTCAAAAGCCGGGCGACCTTCCTCCCCCAGGGTTCGACCGCGCCGTTTAGGATCAGCAGGCGGCCCTCTTCGATGCGCGCAACGTCCAATGGCGTAAGCTCGTAATCGTGGGGCTCCGTGCCGTCCGGCGTGACGTCGAAGACCTGGGCCTTGTCGCCGCCCACGCGGGACGCGAAGAAATACAAAGGATAAAAGCCCGCGGCAACTTGGAGCCGGCCGGCCTCGGCCGGCGCGGTGGCGCGCTCGAGCTCCCGCGCGCGCCACAAGGACGCGGCCGCCGCAGCCAGAAGCAGAAGGCCCGAAATCAAGAGCGCCGCCCAGGCGCGCCGCGTCTTCATTCCATTGCTTCCGTTCGGGTGCGCGAAACCCGCTCCGCTCCTCTCGCGCCGCAGGCCTTGCAGAGGCCGAAATACTCCATGGCATGGTCCGTAATGGCTGAAAAAGCCGAAGCGCGCTTCAAGCGCGGGCGCAGGGTGCAGGACACGTCTTCCACGGCGCCGCAGCCGGTGCAGGCCAAGTGATGGTGATGCGCCCGCGCCGGGGCGGCCAGCTCATAGTGCGCGTGCCCGTGCCGGAAGTCCACCCGGCGCACCACGCCGACCCCGGCTAGGGCGTCCAGGGCGCGGTAGAGCGTGGCTAAGTTGAGCGTTCTTCCCAGGCTTTTCTGCAGCCGCGCGGCGGTGACGGGCGCGGGCTCTTTCCAGAGAGCGCGCATGAGCCGCAGGCGGCCGGGCGTGGCCCGTCCGCCGCTCCGGCGCAGCATCCGGGCGAAATCAGGGGGCCGCATGGCCCTAGGATAACACAAATGCGAATTATTCGCAATAATGTCCAGTGCGCCCCGGGCCTTGACACCGACATTTGCGACCGCTAGACTTTCAGGGTGAATGCCGCGGCCAAGGCGGAGAGCCCCGCCTCCCAGCAGTCTCTCGACGCGCTCCGCCATTCCTGCGCGCACGTCATGGCCCAAGCGGTGCAGGAACTCTTTCCCGGGACCAAGATCACCATCGGCCCGGCCATCGACAACGGCTTCTACTACGACTTCGACAGCCCGCACCGCTTTACCGAGGAGGATTTCCCCGCCATCGAGAAGCGCATGCGCCAAATCGCCGAGGGCAACCACCCCTTCGTGGGCAAGGAAATTTCGCCCGAAGAATCGCGCAAATACTGGGAGTCGCGCGGCGAGCCCTATAAAGTCGAGATTTTAGACGGCTTGAAGGGCCAGACCATCACCCACTACACCCACGGAACTTTCACGGATCTCTGCCGCGGCGGGCACTGCGAGAACACGCGCGCCATCCGGCACTTCAAGCTCCTGAGCGTGGCCGGCGCCTACTGGCGCGGCGACGAGAAAAATCCCATGCTCCAGCGCCTCTACGGCACGGCTTGGCCGAGCAAGCAGGAGTTGGACGCCTACTTGAAGATGCTCGACGAGGCCAAAGCCCGTGACCACCGCAAACTGGGCGCGGCGCTCGATTTATTCAGCGTCCAAGACCTGGCCGGCCCGGGGCTCATCTTCTGGCACCCCAAGGGCGCGCGCATGCGCCTCATCATGGAGGACTGGCTCAAGACCGAGGCCCTGCGCCGCGGCTACGATCTGGTGAACACCCCGCACATCGCCAACGTCGAACTTTGGAACACCTCCGGGCACCGCAGCTTCTACAAGGACAACATGTTCTCGGAAATCGAGGTGGAGAAGGCGGACTACCAGTTAAAGCCCATGAACTGCCCTTTCCATATCCTTATATATAAGAACCGCCTGCGCAGCTACCGCGACCTGCCCCTGCGCCTGGCGGAGCTGGGCACGGTCTACCGCTACGAACGCTCCGGCGTGCTCCACGGCCTTTTGCGCGTGCGCGGATTTACGCAGGACGATGCGCACATCTTCTGCGCGCCCGAACAGATCGAGGCCGAGGTCGACGGCTGCGTGGATTTCGCCCTGGAAGTCTTCAAAACTTTCGGATTTTCCAGGTACGTCATGGAAGTCTCGACCTGGGACGCGGCCAAGCCCGGCGACTACTCGGGCGCGGCCGAGGATTGGGAGCGCGCGCAAAAGGCCCTTGAAAGCGTCTTGTCCAAGCGCGGCATTGAATATTCCCTTATCAAGGGCGAGGCGGCCTTCTACGGCCCCAAAATCGACGTCAAGCTTATCGACGCCATCGGGCGGCCTTGGCAGCTTTCCACCGTGCAATTCGACTTCAACCTGCCGCAGAAGTTCGGCCTGGAGTACGTCGCCGCCGACGGGTCGCACCGGCGCCCGCTCATGGTGCACCGCGCGCTTTACGGTTCCATCGAGCGCTTCTTCGGCATCCTCATCGAGCACTACGCGGGCAGCTTTCCGCTCTGGCTGGCGCCCCTCCAGGTCAAGGTGATGTCCCTGACCGATGAGCAAGCGCCCGCGGTCCGGGACCTTGTCGGACGCCTTTCGCGCGCGGGCCTGCGCGCGGCGGCGGATCTCCGCCCCGAGAAAATCAACGCCAAAATCCGCGACGCGCAGCTGGAAAAAATCCCCTACATGGTGGTGCTGGGGCCGCGCGACGTGGCCGCGGGCGTTTTGTCCGTGCGCCTGCGGGACGGCCGGCAGTTCCAAGGCGTCAAAGAGGAGTCCTTCGTGAACGCACTCAGCCGCGAGCAGGATCTCAAACGGACCGCGCCGTCCTGGGAGGACGCGTGAAGAAAGCCGCCGTCCCCGCGCTGGCCGCGCTCCTGGCCGCCGGAGCCTGGTCCCAGGCCCGCGCAGGCTTCTGGAGCTTTCTGCTGCCCAAGCCCAAGGCGCCCGGCGTGGCCGAGGAAGCCGCCTTCGAGTCCGCCGCGCAGATGTTCCACCAGACCCAGACGGACAAGCTCGCCGTGGTCCAGGCCCTGCAGAAATACCTCCAGAATTACCCCGATTCCCCGCACGCGGACGACGCCTTGTTCCTGGAAGGGCAGTCCTATCTTGAGTACGCCCTGGCCATTCTGAAGTCCGAGAACGCCTCCAAGGAAAAATCCGCCGAACGCGCGCTCGAACCGCAAAACCCTGTGGCCATGGAGGCTCTGTCCAACGCCAAGCAGGCCTTTCTGGCCGTCGCCCAGAACCGAAGCAGCGACTTGGCCTCCTCGGCCCAATACCGGCTGGGAGAAACCGCCTACGACGGTCAGCACTGGAACGAGGCGGTGCTCGACTTCCAGAAAGTAAGCAAAGAGTTCCCCAAGTCCTACATCGTGCCGGAAAGCCTCATCGGCATCGTGGCCGCCGATCTGGCCCAGGACGACTTTTCGGACGCCGAGGCCAGCTTGTTCCTGCTGGGAGAAACTTTTCCAAATTACCTCAAGGTTCCCTCCGTGGTCTACGCCCAGGGCATCGTGGCCCTGCAGAAAGGCGACTACGACACCGCCCAGCGCATGTTCAAGAGTCTGGACACTCCGGAGGCGGAGTACTATCTGGGCAAGACCCATATCCTGGCCAACAAGCCTTTCCTGGCCGCGGCCGACTTCGAGAAGCTCTTAAGCGAGCACCCGCAAAGCGACTTGGCTCCCCAGGCCGGCTTTTTCCTGGGCGATTCCTTCTTTCTGGCCAAGGATTACGACGGCGCCATCGAGAAATACCAGGACTTCCTGGCCAAGTATCCGGACAATCCCCTGCG
Organism: Elusimicrobiota bacterium; assembly: GCA_028865585.1. Classification (GTDB taxonomy): domain Bacteria; phylum Elusimicrobiota; class Elusimicrobia; order UBA1565; family UBA9628; genus JAGWJU01. Next base: position 7,107 of record JAGWJU010000034.1, read on the forward strand.
GGTCTCGGCCATGTTTCGCCTGGGCTCGTGCTACTTCGAGAAGAAGGACTTCGTCCAGGCCCGCGCCAACTTCCAGGCCGTCCTGGACCGCTACCCCCACGATTTCTTCGCGCCGCTGGCCCAGTACTTCATCGCCGAGTCCTACCTGACCGCCGGGCAGCTGCGCCAGGCCCTTTTCGCTTACTCCAAGGCCATCACCGAGTATCCCGAGGACATCCGCATCTCCCCCTTGGCGCGCTTCAAGCTCGCCTGGACTCAGTACCAGGTCGGCGACATGGAGCAGGCGGTGGAGACCTGCCGCAACTTCCTGGCCCTCTACCCGACCGACGCCCTGGCCAAGGACGTCTATCTGGTCTTGGGCAACGCGCTCGTCAAGCTCGGGCGGCACTCGGAGGCGGCCGACGCCTTCCAGCGCATCCTCGACCTTTCCCCCGCCTCCGAGGTCGCGGAGCAGGCGCTGTTCTCCATTCTGCAGGATCAGTACAACCAGAAGAGCTACGCCTCCATCCTCACCTCCTACCAGTACCTCTTGCGCCGCATGCCGCCGTCGAACTCCCGCTGGAGAAGCCTCAGCTACCTCTACGCCGCGGAGGCCTACCTGGATCTCGGCCAGGTCGACCAGGCCCAGCGCCTCTACGAGATGATCTTGAAGGTCTACCCCAGCGACCCGGCCGCGCTCTACGCCCAGGACGGCTTGGCTTGGTGCTACTCTTATAAGGGAGACGACGCGGATGCCATCGCCGCGCGCAACAAATTAAAGGACATGATCGCGGCCAGCGGCTCGACCACGGCTTTTGCCTTGAACGGCCTGGGCTTGGCCGACAGCCTCTTTAACCAAGGCAACTACGATCAAGCCTACCAGCTTTACACCCAGTTCGCGGCCAGCGAGCCTCAGAACCCGCAAGTCCCGGCCGCCCTTTATCGCGCGGGCTTGAGCCTTTACCACGAGCACTATTATTCCGACGCCATCACCCAGTGGCAAAAGCTCATCGCCTCCTATCCCAAGTCGCCCGAAGCGGCTAAGGCCGCTTACGAGGCGGCCGACACGCTCTTCAGGGCCCAGAAATACCCCGAAGCGACCGCAGCCTACCGGCAGATTATCGGCGACTACCCGAACAGCGCGCAGATCCCCACGGCCTACCTACGCATCGCCCAAGCCTCCTTCAACGCCAAGGACGACAAGGACGCCGTGAGCCAGATTCAGGATTTCCTGACCCGCTTCCCGAATTCCTCCGAAGTTCCCGGCGCCCTGGATATCTTGGAAGCGGTCTTCGACCGCAACCCCAAGATGGACTACCAGTCCATCCTGCGCGGCCTGGCGGTTCCCGGCTCGACCACGACGGTCGCCGCCGACGCCCAGTTCCGCCTGGGCCGCCGGTGCTTCGAACAGAAGGACTACGCCTGCGCGGCCAAGGAACTGCAGAAGTTCAGCGTGGAATACACCGACAACGCGCAGCTGCCCGAGGCGCAGTTCCTGCTCGGGGAAAGCTACGTTCAGGACAACAAGCCCGATCTGGCCATCGCGGCCTACCAGCGACTGCTCAACAACTTCCCCGCGGATGACAATACTCCCCTGGCCCTGTTCCACCTCGCCGGCGCCTTCTACGGGGAGAAGAACTACGCCCAGGCCGCGGACTACTACGGCCAATTGGCCGAGAAGTATCCCAACTCGGAGTACCTTAAGCCCGCGGAGTTCAACCTAGCCCTGGCCGACAAGTCCCTGGGACGCCTCGACGAGGCTCAGGCCGCCTACGACCGCTACGCTTCCTTGGCCGGAGGCTCGGCCGGCACGGCCGCCTACTGGCAAATTTACTCCATCCAAAAGCAGCGCCACGACGACCAGGATGCGATGGCGACCCTCGACAAGATCAAGTCCTCCGCCGCGCCCGGCTCGCAGGACTACCTC
>JAGWJU010000365.1 GCA_028865585.1 Elusimicrobiota bacterium
GCCCGGTCGACATCAACATCAACAACGAGAACGGAACCATCACCGGCCGGGAAGGCTCAGCCCCGGTGGCTCTCTTCTTCCAATGGTCGCCCAGCGTCATCCGGATTTCCGGCACGGATGCCGGAGCGGCCTACAACGTGACGCTCAGCGTGACCGGAGGCTCCATTTCAGGCACGGCCGAGGGCTCACCCATCTACGCCACGTTCAGGATGGACGGCGGCCCCATCCAGGGATCGAACACGGGAAACATCGCGCTCAGTTACGACGTCGTCTCCGGCCGGGTCAACGGGACCATCAACGGCTCGCCCATCGACGTGACGCTGACCAACCTGGATCTCTCCGACTTTATGGAGCACCTCTACCTCTTCCTGGCGCCGCAATCCTGACCGCATGCCCGCAACGGCCGCCGAAAAAAATCGCACGGACAAAACGCACCCGGAACGCCTTTCTCCCGACATCCAGCCCGAGTCCTACGATCTGCGCCTGAGCGCCGATCCGGACGCCGGGACTTTTTCCGGCGAAGTCTCCATCACGCTCCGTCTCCAAAAAACCGCCGATCGGCTGGTGCTCCACGCGGCGGGTTTGAACATAGCGCGGGCCGGCATCGGCCGCAAAGAAATTCCCCTCTCCGCCGTCAATCTCGACGCGGCCTCCGAAACGGCGACCTTCCGGCTGCCGGAGCCCCTGCCGGCGGGCACGGCCGTACTCGAGGTTTCCTATTCCGGAGAGCTCAACCGCAACCTGCGCGGGCTTTACCTCTCCACCGCCAAGCACGCCGGCAAAACAGAAAATTACGCCTTCACCCAGTTTGAGCCGGCCGACGCGCGCCGCATGCTGCCCTGCTTCGACGAACCGTCCTACAAATCCCGCTTCACGTTGGCCGTCACCGCGCCAGCCCGGTACACCATCCTTTCGAACATGCCGCCGGAAAAAGAGCGCACGGAAGGCGCACTCAAGACCGTCTTCTTCGGCCAAACGCCGCGGATGTCCACCTATCTGCTGGCGGTGGCCGTGGCGCGTCTGGCGTGCAAAAAAGGGCGCGTGGGCAAGACTGAGGTGGCCGTGTGGACCAGGCCCGAGGACTTGGACCAGGCGGATTTCGCCTTGGCCGCGGCCAAGGCCTCCCTCGCGCGCCTCAACGCCTATTTCGGTTTGCCTTACGAGCTGCCCAAAATGGATCTGGTGGCCGTGCCCGATTTCGCGGCCGGCGCCATGGAGAACTGGGGAGCGATTTTCTTCCGCGACTCGGCCATCCTGGCCCACCCCAAGCTCTCCTCGGCCAAGGCGCGTCGCCGCGTCGCCGAAGTCGTGGCGCACGAAATCGTGCACCAATGGTTCGGAGACTTGGTCACCATGGAGTGGTGGAACGATCTCTGGCTCAACGAGGCCTTCGCCACGTGGCTGGCCTATAAGATCGTGGACGACTGGAAGCCCGGCTGGCTCATGTGGCAGAGCTTCGAGCGCGGCAAGCGCGGCGCCCTGGCCATCGATGCCTTGAAGAACACGCGGCCCATCTCCTCCGATGTGGAGTCTGTCGCGCAAATCGAGGCGCAGTTCGACATGCTCACCTACGAAAAGGGCGGAGCGATTCTGCGCATGCTGGAGAATTTCCTGGGCGAAAAAGCGTTTCGCGCCGGCCTGCGGCGCTACATCTCAAAGTACCGCTACAAAAACACACAGGCCTCTGATTTATGGCGCGAACTGGAACAAGCCTCGGGGCAGCCGGTGTCAAAAATCGCCGCCGATTGGCTCACCATTTCCGGCTATCCTCAAATCGAAGTTTCGCCGCTCTCTCCGGACAACCGCCGCCTGCGCCTGGTCCAGAGCCGTTTTTACGCCGTGGGA
>JAGWJU010000035.1 GCA_028865585.1 Elusimicrobiota bacterium
AGCTCAGCAGCCAGGCGTGCGTGAAGCCTTCCAAGCCTTGAAGCGAGTGGTGCGGTGAGAACTTGGCGAAGACCTTGAGCTTGGCCCGCGCGGCAGGCGCGATGCGCGGCTGGCGCGGCGTGCCGAATTTTTCCTGAAAGCACGACTCCAGGATTCCCAGGGCTTGCAGGAGAGGTTTTTTCCGCATGGCGTCGTCCCCTACGATCATAGAACAAAACGCGGCGCGCGGCTATCGCGCCAGCCGCGGGTGCCGGGCGCGGATAAAGTCTTGGATGAAATTCGCGAACGACTGCGCCTCGCGGAGGAGCTCCGAGGACTCCAGCTCCGAGGCCACGTCGGCGCCCAAGTACTCCGCCAGATTCCTTTTCGAGCGGCAGTCGTCCAGGTAGTCGAGGACGTGGTGGCTTTCCTTGGGCAGAATATGGCGCAAGGCCTGGAAAACGGTGTGGTGGTGGCCTTGCCCGGAGGTGCGGTAGCCCTCGGCGGCCAGGCAGGCCCGGCCGGCTTGCAGCGCGGCGTTATAGGCGGTGGCAAAGCGCCTGTCGCCCGAGAGCCCGCGGACGCGGGCGTCGGCCAAGTCGCGCTTGACGACCGCGAAGAGCCCGCGAATCTCCCCGGCCGAGGCCTTATGGCGCTTGAGCCTCCCCGCGCTTAAGAATTCCCGCAAGCTCATCGTCCGAGCCCAGGAGGAAGATTTTCGGGCCGCCGAAGACGCCCTTTAAGAACGAGGCGCCCTTCTTGAGGCGCTTGCGGGCCTCGCCGGCCGAAAAGCGCGACGTGTTGATTTCCCGGTTGAGCGCGGCCTTGGCCTTGGCCAGCGCCTTGTGAAGAGCCGGGCCCGAGACCGAACCCAGAATGAAGAGATCTAAGTCGCTTCCGGGCGTCTCTTCTCCCCGTGCGACCGAGCCGTAGACGAAGGCGGCGTGGATGCCGGGCAGCGAAGCCAGGGCGGCGCGCAGCGCGTCGCCCAAGCCCGCGGTCTTCAAGGCGATGGCCTTGAGCTCCGGGTAGAGGGGAAACGCGCGGTTGACCTCCATGTAGCGCCGGTTGCCGGAGGCCGCGCCCTTTAAAAAGCCCAGGCGCTCGAGGCGGTCCAGCTCCTGCTTGACCGCGCGGACGTCGGTCCCGGTCAGGCGGGAGACTTCCCGCAGGTAAAGGCGCTGCCCCGGCCGCAGCGCGAACGCGGCGATGACGCGCGCCCGCGCGCGCGAGGAAAAGAGCTCTTCCATGAGCGGGACCGCCATAGTGTTGTTTATTATACAACGATTGTTGTATAAATATCAACAACCATTGGGCGGCCGAGCCGGGCGTCTTTCCCATGCCCGGTCTACGAGCGGAGGCTTAAAAAAGTTCCTTGGCAAAGCCGCGCGGGAGGCGGGGCTACATTTCCTGCGGGGCCGACACGCCCAGAAGCCCCAGGCCCTGCGCCACCACGTCCCGCGTCCCGGCGCACAAGAGGAGCCGCGCGCGGGACAAGTCCGGGTTGGCCGCGTCGTTGACGCGGCACTTTTCGTAGAAGGAATGATAGACCCCGGCGAGTTCGAGCACGTAGTTGGCCAGCGGGTGCGGCGAGAGCTCCTTCTCGCAGGACTTGAGCGCCGCTGGAAACCAGGCGATTTTGGCCATCAGGGCGCGCTCCTCGGGCGCCGCCAAGAGGCGCGCGTCGGGCGCGGGCAAGGCGGCGCCCGTAGGCAAGATGCCCTGCTTGGCGGCTTCGCGGAAGATGGAGCAGATGCGCGCGTGCACGTACTGGCAGTAGTAGACCGGGTTGTCCGAGGACTGCTTCTTGGCCAGTTCCAAATCGAAGTTCAGGTGCGAATCGGGCGTGCGCAGGGCGAAGAAGAAACGGCAGGCGTCCGTGCCCGCCTCCTCCATGACTTCGCGCAGGGACACGAAGGTGCCCGCGCGTTTGGACATCTTGACGGCTTCTTGCCCGCGGTAGAGATGGATGAGCTGGTGCACGATGGCGTGGCAGGAGTCCGGGTCGCGGCCCAGGGCCGCGATGGCGGCTTTTAGGCGCGGCACGTAGCCGTGGTGGTCCGCGCCGAAGATGTCGATGAGCTCCGCGTAGCCGCGGTCGTACTTGGTCTTGTGGTAGGCGATGTCCGGCAGAAAATAGGTCGGCCGCCCGTCCGAACGCACGAGCACGCGGTCCTTGTCGTCGCCCGCCTTCTCGTCGCTTGAGGTGCCCAGCCACAGGGCGGACTCCTTCTCGTAGACCATGCCGCGGTCCTTCAGGAACTGCAGGGTCTTCTCGACCGCGCCCGAGGCGTGGAGCTCGCTTTCCTTGAACCAGCGGTCGAAGCTCACGCGGAAATCGTCCATGTCCTTCTTGTGGGACGCCAACAGCGTGTCCATGGCCCAGCGGCCGAACTCGTCCGCGCCCCAGGACTTGGCCGCCTCCGGCAGCCGCGCCGCCAGGTCCTTGAGGTAGTCGCCCTGGTAGCCGCCCTCGGGCACCTGCGCGGGCCGGCCGTGCAGCTCGTCGTAGCGGGCCTTCAAGGACTCTCCCAAAAGGGTCACGCGCGCGCCCGCGTCGTTGACGTAGTACTCGGCCCAGACCTCGTGGCCGATGCGGCGCAGGATGCGGACCATGGCGTCGCCCAAAGTCGCGCCGCGGCCCGAGGCCATGTGCAAAGGGCCCGTGGGGTTGGCGGAGACGAATTCGGCCAGGATTTTCCGGGGCTTGGCCTCGGCGTCGCGGCCGTAGCCCTCGGGCGCGAGCGTGACGGCTTTGACGTTGGCGCACAAGGCCGAGGTCTTCAAAGCGATGTTGATGAAGCCCGGAGGAGCCGCAACGGCGCTCTCGATTTCCGGGATGTCCTTAAAGCGCGCGGCCAAGTCCTTGGCCACGCCCATGGGGTTCTTGCGCAGGCGCTTGCCCAGGACCATGGGCCAGGGCAGGCTGACCTCGGCTTTGACGTGCGGCGGGGGCGCGGCCAGGGCCAGCCCCTCGGGCGCCTCGACGCCGGCCTCCTTGGCCCAGGCGGCCGCGCGCTCCAAGAGCGCCTTGCGCAGAGAATCCAGGATCACGCGCGGACCTCCCCGGGTTTTTCCCAGGCGACGCGCGCGGCGTCGTGGTGGAGCTTCTCGAGGGCGTAGAACTCGCGCGTTTCGGGCGTCATGACGTGAACGAGGATTTTGCCGAAATCGATGATGCGCCAATGGTCGCTGCGCGGCCGGGTCTTGCGCAGGATGGGAAAGCCCAGGGTCTGCGCGGCCTCCTTGACCGCGAGTTCCAGGGTCTCCAGGTGCGGCCGGGAGAGCGCCGAGACGATGACGATGTAGTCCGACACCGGGTTTTTGCGGCCCAGGCGCAGGACCAGCACGTCCTCGCCCTTTTTGTCCGCCGCGGCTTGCGCCAGCGCCGCGGCCAGCATTTTAAAGCTGGGCACCGCGGGGAGTGAGGGAGGGCTTGGCGCCGATTTGCGCGCCCGCCAGGTTCTTCATGTTCTCGACGTTGTGCGCGCGCATCAGGGCCTCCTCCATGGTGATCATGCCGCGCTGCAGCAGCTCGGCCAGCGCGCGATCCATGGAGGTCATGCCCGCCTTGGAGCCGGTCTCGATGGCCTGGTAGATCATGTGGGTCTTGCCGTCGCGGATGAGGTTCGAGATGGCCGGCGTCATGATCATGACCTCGCGCGCCGCGATGCGGCCCGCGCCGTCCTTGCGCGGAACGAGCGTCTGCGCCACCACGCCTTGGAGCACGCCCGCCAGCTGGATGCGGATCTGCGTCTGCTGGTGCGGCGGGAACACGTCGATGATGCGGTCGATGGTGGACGGGCAGTCCTGCGTGTGCAGGGTGCCGAAGCACAAGTGGCCGGTCTCGGCCGCGGTCACGGCGAGCGCGATGGTCTCCAGGTCGCGCAGCTCGCCGACTAAAATCACGTCCGGGTCCTCGCGCAGCGCGCTCTTTAACGCCGCCTGGAAGGACTTGGTGTTCTGCCCCACCTCGCGCTGGCGGATGACGCTTTTCTTGGACTCGTAGACGAACTCGATGGGGTCCTCGACGGTCAGGATGTGGCCGGGCACGCGCTGGTTGATGAGCTCGATGAGCGCGGCCAAAGTGCTGGACTTTCCCGAGCCCGTCGGCCCCGTGACCAGCACCAGGCCGTGGTTGAGCTCGGAGAGCGCCACCACGCTTTGCGGCAGGGCCAGCTCCTCGGGCGTGGGGATTTTGGAGGAGATGACGCGCAGCACGGCTTCGACGCCGTTTTTCTGCATGAAGACGTTCACGCGAAAGCGCGAGACGTTGGGCACGGAGAACGAGCAGTCCAGTTCCCAGTTGGCCTCGAACTTGGCGCGCTGCTCTTCAAAGAGCATCGAGTAGATGAGGTTCTTGGTCTCGTCCGCCGAGAGCGGGGGAAAGCCCGGGATGTCCTCGATTTTGCCGTTTAGGCGCATCAGGGGCGCGCGGCCCACGGCCAGGTGGATGTCGCTGGCCTTCTTTTCGACGGCGGCCTTTAAAATCTCGACGAGTTCCATGAGCCTGTCTCCTTGGCGGCTTGCGCGCAGTCCGCGCCCAAAATCACGCTGACGTCCACCAGCCGGCCGGGGTCCACCCGCGTCAGCACCTCGGCCGACGGGCACGAGAGCATGCGCTTGACGGCCCGGGCGTTCTGGATGCGCCCGGTGCGGTCGTAGACCACGGTGCGGGCGCCGTCCTTAGCCGCGTTGCTCTCGCTGACCACATCGGCGCCCCGCGATCTTAGAATTTTTGTCGCGTCCAAAGCGAGGTTGGGGATGCCGGCCGCGTTCTCGATTTCAACCGTCACGGGGCCGCGGTGCATGGCGGGCTCCTGCCCCGAGACCAGGCGCCCGAAAAAGTCGTAGACCACGTCCTGCCGGTCCGGCAGCCAGGCCGGCACGGCGTTTTCCTTCGGAATCTGGGAGAGGCGCAGCGCCAGGAACAGGCGGTCCAAGCCGCTCAAGCCGCGCGCCGTCGTGGGCGCTGCGAGCAGGTTGCGCACCGGCCGCCGGACCCAGGCCAGCGCCTGCAGGGGCGGCATGTCCCCGGCCTCGACCGGGGCGATGCCGCGGAGAAAAACGGGCTTTTCCTGCGCGAGCGCGGGAACGCGCGCGAGCCACGCGCCCGCGGCGGCGGCTTCGGCCTCCGCGGCGCGCTCGGGAATGCCGTGGCGCGAAAAATCATGGGCGTAGAAATAATCCAGCGAGCGCCATTTGTCGACCAGCGTGCCGCCCGGAAGATAGACCGTCTCGACCGAGGGCTTGCGCGGGTCATAGACCCCCAGGAAGAGCTCCGGCGGGCCCTGCACGGTGGTCGAGTCGAGCGCGAGAAAGAAGAGCCAGGGCTTTTTGGCGCGCGCGGCCTCGGCCATGGGCGAGCGGCTCTCCAGAAATCCCACGAGCCCCACCGCGCCCATGAGCGCCAGGCCCAAAGCGCGCTCGATGAGCGTTAAGCGGCGATGCCGTTCCATAGAGAGACCGTGAGCGGATGAATCCAGGAGCCGCGCGCAAGCGCGTGCGCGATTTTGGCCTGCAGGCAGGCGGAAAAGGCCGCGTCCAAGTCTTCCTGCGCCAGGCGGCGAATGGCGGGCGCCTCGCGGTAGCTGCGGTCCGGCGAGGACGCGTCGGCCACGTAGAGAACGCGGTCGAGCAAAGTCATGTTCGTCCCGCCCAACGTGTGCCGCCGCACGGCTTGAAGGACGGCGGGACTGCCCAACCCGCGGCGCTTGGCCAAGTCCTCGCTGATGTAGGCGTGGAGCAGCATGGGCTGGCGGCGGGCGATGTCGTCTCGGCAAGGCACGCTCAAGCGGCGCGCGCGGGCGTAGGCGGGCATCTTGGGCACGGGAATCGAGCGGCCGAAATCGTGCAGAAGCCCGGCCAGGCGCGCTTGGTCCTGGTCCGCGCCCCAAATGTGCGCCAACTCCTGCGCCCAGCCGGCCACGGCCAAGGTGTGCGCGAAGCGCTCGGGAGATAAAGAAGATTTCAATTCCGCCAGCAGCGAAAGCCCGTAGAGCTTGCGCGTGTCGATGCGCTTGGCCACGGAGCCCACCAGCCAGCGGCGGGCGTCCTGGCCCAAAGCCAGCATGGCGCGCAGTTTCGTGGAGGAAATATCCGGCATCTTGCCGGAAATTTTGGCGAAAAATTTGGGGATGCCTTTGGATGCGCCCGGGCGCGCCGCGCTCCACCAGCGGCAGGCGGCCTTTAATTCGCGCGTGTTCTTCCAGCGCTCGAAGCTCGCGGCCGAGTCCGCGCCCACGGCGAAGTGGAACTCCGCGCCGGGGTGTTGTTGGCGCAGGCGGCGCAGGGTTTCGCAGGTGTAGACCTTGCGGCGGCTCAAGATTTCTCCGGCGTCGAGGCGAACGAGGCGCTTCAAGCGCTTGGGCAGCGGCGCGATGAGCCCCAGGCGCGCCAACTCCAAGCGCTCCCTGGCCGGAGCCTCGGGCTCACCTTTGAGCGGCGCCTGGTACGCCGGGACGACCAGCGCCAGGTCGGGCTTTATGCGGCGCAGCGCCGCGGTGAAGAGCGCCAGGTGCCCAATGTGCGGCGGGTCGAAGCTGCCGCCCAGGACGAGGATTTTTTCGCGCATCGGCCGCGCGGCTAGAGGGTCTTCATGTCGATGGAGAAGCGGTAGCGCACGTCGCCCTTGGCCAGGCGCGCGTACGCGGCGTTCACGTCCTTAATCGAGATTGTCTCCACGTCGGCCGCGACCCGGTTCTTCGCGCAGAAATCGAGCATCTCCTGGGTCTCGGCGATGCCGCCGATCAAGGAGCCCGCGATGAAGCGCCGCCCGCCGATCATCGGCATGACCGGCAGGGCCAGGGGCTCGGGTGAGGCGCCCATCAAGGCCAGCGTGCCCTCGCGGCGCAACAAGCCCAGCATGGCGCCCAAGTCGTGCTTGCCTGAGACGGTGTCGAGGATGAGATCCAGGTGGCCGGCCAGGGACTGCATGGTGGCCGCGTCCGAGGTGAGCAGGAAGGCGTGCGCGCCCAGGCGCTTGGCGTCGGCCTCTTTGGATTTGGAGCCGCTCAACACGAACACCTCGGCGCCCATCGCGGCCGCGAGCTTGACGCCCATGTGGCCCAAGCCGCCCAGGCCCAGCACGCCCACGCGCGAGCCTTTGCCCGCGCCGAAGCGCTTTAAAGGGGAATAGGTGGTGATGCCGGCGCACAACAGCGGCGCGGCGGCGTTTAACTGCATCTTGGGGTCGATTTTGAGCGCGAAGGCCTCGTCGACCACGATTTGCGACGAGTAGCCGCCGTAGGTGGGCGTGACGCCGTCTTTCTCGGTGCTGTTGTAGGTGAAGGACACGCGGCCCTCGCAGTGCTGCTCCAGGTTCGCGCGGCAGCTGGGGCAGGTGCGGCAGGAGTCGACCAGGCAGCCCACGCCCGCCGAGTCGCCCACCTTGAGCTTGGTGACCTTCTTGCCCACGCGCGAGACCTTGCCCGCGATTTCGTGCCCCGGGACCATGGGGAAGGCCGCGCCGCCCCACTCGTCCATAACCTGGTGGAGGTCCGAATGGCAGATGCCGCAGTAGGCGATGTCGATGACCACGTCCTTGTCGCCCGGATCGCGGCGTTTGAAGGAAAATGGTTCCAGCTCGGCTTTGGCGCTTTTTGCGGCGTATCCGCGGACCTCGAACATGTGCGTGCCCCCTTGATGACTTTTGCCGCGCGACGGCTCCGCGGCGGAATTTATTTTAGAACATTTCGCGGGTTCCTGCAGGACCCTATATATAAGGAAGGGAAAAGCTACGGATGGGCTTGAATTTTATAAAAGTATCATTTATAATAGCAGATGATACATGGATAAAAACAAATTCCCTAAACTGCTTAAAACTGTCCGCGAGCGCTTGGACCTGCGCCAAGCCGACCTCGCGCGCGCTCTGCACGTCTCTTATCCGACCATCAACCGCTGGGAAAACGAGAAAACAAAACCAACTGCCGCGGCCACCAATCTCGTCCGGCAATTTGTCCTGAGCAAGGGCAGCGAATGCGCGGATATTATAGCGGATTTCTATCCTGAGGCCGGGCCGAGTGACGAGCCAATTTCCGATGAGCCGGTGGTGCGCCGATCGGGCCCCATACCCGACTTGAAAACGATGGAGGGGATGCTCTGGCAGGCCGCATGCTCCATCCGCGGCGAGAAAGACGCGCCCAAGTTTAAGGATTACATCCTTCCGTTGGTTTTCATCAAGCGCCTTTCGGACGTTTTTGACGATGAAATCGCCCGGCTTATCGATACCTTTGAAAATGAAGTGGCGGCGTTGGAAGCCGTCGAAGCGGATCATGGCCTGGTCCGCTTTTACATTCCGGCCGAAGCCCGCTGGGCCGTCATCAGCGGCCGCAAAAAACATTCCTGGCCCGGCCGCGCGCCCAAGACCGTCGGCGAACTCATTACGACCGCGATGCACGCCGTCGCCAGAGCCAATGAAACGCTTCAAGGCGTCATTGATGTCGTGGATTACAACGAGGCGCGCAACGGCGAGCGCGAAATCAGCGACAACGCCCTTTCGCGCATCATCGAGATTTTAAATCGCCGCCGCCTGGGCTTGAATGACGTGGAACCGGACTTTTTGGGCCGCGCCTATGAATATCTTCTGCGGAAATTTGCCGAAGGCCAAGGCCAGAGCGCGGGGGAATTCTTTACGCCGAGCGAGGTGGGCCGCCTCATCGCCAAAATCCTGCGTCCTGAACAGGGGGAAGAGGCCTACGATCCGTGCTGCGGCTCCGGCGGGCTTCTGGTCAAGTGCGAGTTGGACTTGAACGAGCGCGAGGGCCGGGTGAAAAGGCCGCTCAAGCTTTACGGCCAGGAGTGGATCGCCTCCAGCTTCGCCATCGCCCGGATGAACATGGTCATCCATGACATGGACGGAGAAATCGTGCGCGGCAATTCCATGGCCAACCCCAAATTCCGCGCCGGAGGGCGGCTCAAGCGCTTTGACATGGTCGTCACCAATCCCATGTGGAACCAGAAGAATTTCGATCCGGAAGAGACCTATGAAAAAGATCCGTTGGACC
>JAGWJU010000366.1 GCA_028865585.1 Elusimicrobiota bacterium
TCCAAAGCGTCCCAATCTGGCGAATGGACTCCCCGTATTGGCCGCAACCTTGAGGGCGCCGCCGACTCCTTTACCGTCGACGCTTTTCTGGAAAGCCCCGCTCAATTTTCCATTTTTGCCCAAATATTTATAAGGAGAGGCGCCTGCTAAAGCCCCGCTTCCAGCAGAGCCATCAAAGGAATTCTGTCCACTCCAGGGAGCGCCACCGAGAGCCGGAGGGCCATGAACATTGCCTTTTTGCCCCACAGGCGCTCCCGGAGCGACCTGCCCCGTAAAGCCCCCCGCCGCCACGGCGTCCTCTGCCTTCGCTGTGCCATCCTGTGCCGTTGAAGGCATATTCCGAGCCGCCACAGCCGCGTAGAGGAGGCTCTTTGACTGTGGTTTCCTATAATGCAGGGAACTGACGATGCCGCCCAACCCCGCCATGGGCACGCCGGTGGCGGCGGCTTTTGCGAACAGAGCAGCGCCGCCGGCCAGCGCCCCCGCCGCAACAAGCAGCATTCCCGCCGCGGCGATTTTGCCGGCCAAACTCGCCGGCCAATAGGAGGCCACGGAGCGCGCGATTTGGGTGAGAAAACCGCCCGCCTCCTCGGATACAACTCCTCCCGCGACCCCGGCGGCCTCTACCGTAGAAGCCGCCGCGCGGACCGCGGCGCTTGCCGCCGCCTGCGACGCTTCCACACCCGGGAGGCTTTCCAGGGAGCCGTAGACGGCCTCGGTGGACTGCCCGGCGCCCATCCAAAAGGGCGTTCCCTTCTTCTTTTTTTCCTTTTCCTTAAGCTCGGGGATGTCGACGGCCGCGGCGGGATCCGACGGCTGAGGCGGCTTCCAAAGGCGTTTTTTCATGTCATGAGCCTCAATCGGCTTACATCGGCAGTTTAACCCCCGCTTAATCTTTTGTCAATATCCAAAGGCTACTTTTAACCTTATTTTTACTCGGGCCCGGCATGAACCCCATAAGAAAACCATCCAACCCCCTTGACAAGTCAAGCCTTTCTGTTATACTTCTCACGTTGCATCCCGATCCGGCCAGTTTCCGCCGTTACGATCGAGGGGTTGCGATCACGGCCGCGGCGGAGGAAGAGGGCGGTTCGGGCGATAAAGGCAAACTTGCCGCAAGGCAAGGGCGCAAAGCCACGACTCCCCAGAGGAGCGTCTGGTTGCCGAAGATATAATGGCCAAAACGAGACCTTGGGGCATGCCCCCAAGACGGCGGCGCTTCGCGACAGCGGGCTTGCCCGCAGTGGTTTTTTTTATCTTCGCCCCCCTGCGCGCCCGCGCTCAATCCGGAGGACAGCCGGGAGAATTTCTCACTTACGGCGTCGGCGCGCGCGCTTTGGCCATGGGCGGCGCGTACTACGGCATCTCGGACGACGCCTCCGCGGTCAACTGGAATCCCGCAGGTTTGGCCCAAATCCAGCGCAAGGAATTCACCGCCATGGAATCGACCCTTTTCTACCAGACCAACCTCGATTTTCTGAGTTACGCGCAGCCGCTTAAGGGCAGCAGCACCTTGGATCTGAGCCTCACGCAATTAACCTCCAGCAATTTCCAGCAGGTCAGCGCCGTCTTCGATCCCACGACGGGAGAGCCCACTCAAATCACCACCGGAGGAAGCTTCAGCGAACAAGACCGGGCCATCTCCATCGGCTGGGGCAAATACATCACCAAGTCGATGGCCTTCGGCGCGACGGTCCAGCAGATCACTCGCGCCTTGGACGGCTCCTCCGACACATCCGAGACCATCAATCTGGGGGCCTTGAAGCTGATGGGGCCCTATCACTTGGCTCTGGGACTGCAGAACGCGTTCTCAAGGACCAGCGGAGACACCCAAGACCATCT
>JAGWJU010000367.1 GCA_028865585.1 Elusimicrobiota bacterium
AGCTCGGTCAGTTCGCTCTTGCGCCCCAGGTATTTGACCCGAAAAGGCTCCAAATCCTCGAGACTTGCAAGACGGTCCAGGGCGGACGCGGCAAAATCCGAGCGCACGGCCTCAAGCCGTACTTCCCAGTTCTTGCGGCTAATCTCTGGCATGCAAAAAGGCCCGACGTTCGGCCGCCGGCTTCCCGGCGCCGGAACGAAAGAGCGTTTCCTCGAAGAGGTTCGGTTTTAGGAAGCGCCGCCGGAGGCCAAGGACACCAGCTTCTTGAACGAAGCGCCGTCCCGAATGGCCATCTCGGAGAGCATCTTGCGGTTCAAGGTCACCCCGGCTTTCTTCAGGCCTGAGATGAAGCGCCCGTAGGGAATGCCGTGCTCGCGGCAGGCGGCATTGATGCGGGTAATCCACAGGGAGCGGAAATCCCCCTTGCAATCCTTGCGGCCGACGTAGGAAACCGCCAGGGAGCGCTCGACGGCCTGTTTGACTTGGCGCCATTTGCGGCTCTTGTCCGAATAAAAGCCCTTGGCGAGCTTGAATTTCTTCTTCTTGTGGCGGCGGGTGGTGACTCCGGATTTTATTCTCATGGCTTATGCGTAGGGCAGGAAGCGCGACATCGTCCGTCCTTCGGTTCCGGTCAACTCGTTCTTGCGGTTGAGGGAACGCCTCCGGTCGTTCTTCATGGGGGCGATGAGATGGCGCCGGCCGGGCCTGTAGTGCCGCCACTTGCCGGACGCCGATTTTGAAAAGCGCTTTTTGGCGCCGCTGTGCGATTTTATTTTCGGCATGCGATTCTCCCGAATCCTATCGTTTGGGTATTAAAGTCATGGACATGCGGTTGCGGTCGGACAGCGGGGATTGCTCCACTGAGGCGACCTCGGCCAGGCGTTCCTGGATGGACAGGAGCAGCTTCCTGCCCAGGTCCTGGTGCGCCATTTCTCGCCCGCGAAAGACCACGGTGATGCGGACCTTGTCCCGGGCCGTCAAGAATTCCGTCATGTGCTTGATCTTCACGTCCAAATCGTGCTGTCCGATGTGGGGCTTGATGCGCACTTCCTTCAGGAATCCCGCTTTCTGGTTCCGGTGGGACTCCCGCTCTTTCTTCTCTTGCTCGTACCGGTACTTCGAATAATCCAAAACCTTGCAGACTGGAGGGTTGGCTTGCGGTGCGATTTCGATCAAATCCATCCCGCGGGTCCGAGCCAGGGCCAGGGCTTCGTTGATGGATTTGATGCCGATCTGGGTGCCGTCCGAATCGATGAGCCGGACCGTCGCCGCCGAAATCCTGTTGTTGATGCGGACGGTGTCGTTGGACTTGCCGCCGAACCTGTTGTTGTGGTTGTTGATGGCTTCCCTCTTCCGATTTAAAATGCGGCCTCTCGCCGACGTTTCGGAAAGGCCGACGGTGATGATATCAACTTCGTCTGGTCGCGTCAAGAGCGGGATTCCGGCGGGGCGCGGGGTTTGACAGGGCATTTTCGAGTTTCTTAAAATTAATCGAGTCAGGTAGGCGGATTCGCAGGTGCTTAAGAGGTCACTGATGAAAAAAGCGTTCGTCGTCGCCATCCTTATCGCTTCCGGTTCGGCCGTCGCCATGGCGCAAATCGGTCCCGCTCCGACGCTTTCCCAAGCTTTTTCGCGGCTTGGCCGCGCGCTCAAACCCGCCGCGGCCCGCTTGGCCGCTCCATCCGGCGCGGAGCTTCAAGCGGCGCGGGCCTCCGCCGGCATCCCGCAGAAGGTGGATTTTAATCTTGAGTGGTCCGGTCACCGCTGGCGCTTGATTCCGAATCCGAACCCGCCGTTCTCGGGCTTGCGCATCGCGGTCTACGAAGGCCAGCACG
>JAGWJU010000368.1 GCA_028865585.1 Elusimicrobiota bacterium
ACCGCTTTATGGAAGCCATCGGTTCCGGCTCCATCCTGACTCCCCAGGGTTTGGTGGTGACCAACGGCCACGTGGTGCAGATGGCTGGCGCGGGCGGCACGGTGATGGTCGTGCTGTCCAACGGCCAGCGCTATCCGGCCAAGATTCTGACTTTCAGCTCGCCGGACCGCAAGGATATCGCTTTTCTCCAGCTTCCCAACATCGGCCGGCCCTGGCCCACGGTTCAAATCGGCGACAGCTCGGCTTTGAAAGAGGGCGACCGCGTCATCGCCATGGGCCATCCCTTGGGCCTGCCCTTCACCGTGACGCAGGGCGTGGTCAGCGGGCTTAAGGATCCGGATGGAGCTGAGCCTCGCTACAACCCCGTCTACCATGACATGATCCAGACCGACGCGCCCATCACTCACGGTAATTCGGGAGGGCCTCTGCTCAATGCTCAGGGGCAGCAGATCGGAATCAACACCGCCGGTTCGGATGGCGGCGGCAACGTCGGCTTCGCCATCCCGATGAACGACGTGCTAGAGGCCCTGGGCCAGTTTTTGAAAGCGGGAAACATCGACGCATCCTGGATTGGAATTGTGATTGACATGACCAATCCTTCCGCGCCGGACAGGGGGTTGGCGGTGGAAAGCGTCCGGCCGGGCTCTCCCGCGGCCAAGGCAGGGATTGAAGGCGGAGACGTCATTTTGGGCGCGATCATCAACGGCCATCAGATCGCTTTCCCCGGTGGACCGGGAGCATTGATGTTCATGCAGAAAGTTCTGGCCCTGTCCACTCCGGGCCAGAACTTTCAACTGATCGTGACCCATCAGGATCAGATTAAGGCCGTCACGATCACGACCGCTTCGGCTGAGGCGAACATGCAATGAGCGATAAAACCTTAGATTCTCTCAAGCGCCTCCTTGCGGGAACCCTGTGCGCGGCCCTTCTGATCGTCTCTCCGGGCGTCTCCTGCTATCAAGCCCTGGGAGCCGAACTCGCGTCCGACGCTTCGGTCGAAGCGCCTGGAACCTCGGGCTTGGCGCCCGTGTCCTTGGGTGCGATGGATTTGAACGCGCAGATGCCGCCTTCCGGGGCGGCGGGCCTGAGCGCCGGATTGTCGGGCGCCGCGCTGCCCACGATTCCTTCGGATCTCACGGCCCCGACGGCGGCTCGGGCTGTTGAGTCCGCCCCGCGCTTTGGACTGAAGTCGACCCGCTCCGCGTCAAAAATACGGACGAAGAGCGAAAAAGGCTTGGCCTCTGCTGTGGAGCAGAGTGTCGCCGCGGTTCCCGTGGAAGCGGCGCTCACCGGAGAAAGCGCGGCCGCGGTTCCCGCCGGCAAGTCCGCAACGCGCCGCGGACCGGCCGCTTATGGGGCTTTGAAGGCGGCCGCTGAGGACGCGGGAGAAGGCCGCGCCTCTCTCGACTCCGGCCGGGCGTCGCCGGAAGCCATGGTGCAGGAGGGGAATCGGATTTTTGATCGGAGCGCCGGGCGGGGGGCGTCCGTTTCTGCGTGGAGCCGCGGACTCAAGAGTCTTAGGGCCGGGTTCGCCGCCGCGGTTGTCGCGGGCGGGCTTTTGCTCGCCCCCGCCGGCCTGCACGCCGCGCCCGCGTTAACGCGTCCTGCGGCCGTCGTTACGGCCGGAGCGCCGTCCGCCGGCCAAGTTGGAGTGTCGGTCCCGCAGCCCCGGGAGCCCGCGCCGGCTTCGGTTCATGTTTCCTTTGACCGGCAGAACGTCACGGTGGGAGACCGCGTCGAGGTCACACTGACGCTTAAAAACGCAACCAGCCAGAGCCTTACGATTTCGGAACTGCCCCAAGCCGTCAAGTCCCTGCTTCCGCAGGGTGTGGA
>JAGWJU010000036.1 GCA_028865585.1 Elusimicrobiota bacterium
TTGGTGAAAATCGTGTTCCGCCGCACCGTGTCCATGGCGTGCGGGTTGGTCCGGGAATTTGTCCCCGGCGCTACTCCGAAGAATCCATACTCGGGATTCATGGCCCACAGGCGGCCGTCCGGTCCGGGCTTGAGCCAGGCGATGTCGTCGCCCACGGTCCAAACTTTGTAACCCTTGGCTTTGAGGGCTTCAGGGGCGACCAGCATGGCGAGGTTGGTTTTGCCGCAGGCGCTGGGAAAGGCCGCGGTGATGTACTCGGTGTGCCCGGTCTTATCCTCGATGCCCAGAATCAGCATGTGCTCGGCCAGCCAGCCTTCCTTGCGGGCGAGGTTCGAGGCGATGCGCAGGGCCAGGCATTTCTTGCCCAAAAGCGCGTTGCCGCCGTAGCCCGAGCCCACGCTCCAGATGGCGTTGTCGTCCGGGAAGTGCAGGATGAGGCGCTTGGAGATGTCCAAATCGGCCTTGCCGTGCAGGCACTTGGTGAACTCGCCGTCGTCCCCAAGGGCGTCCAAGACCGGCTTGCCCACGCGCGTCATGATGCGCATGTTGAGGACCACGTAGAGGCTGTCGGTCAGCTGAACGCCGATTTTGGAGAAGGGCGAGCCGACTACGCCCATGGAGAAAGGGATGACGTACATCGTGCGGCCTTTCATGGAGCCGGCGAAGGTCGCTCCGGCGCGGCGGTAGCCTTCCTCGGGCGGCATCCAGTTGTTGGTCGGACCGGCGTCTTCCTTGCGGCGGCTGCAAATGAAGGTCAGGTGCTCGGTGCGGGCGACGTCGTTGGAGGAGCTGCGGTGGTAAAAGCAGCCGGGAAATTTCTTGTCGTCGAGCTTGACGAGCTCGCCGGTCTTTAGGGCCTCGGTCTCGAGGCGCTTTTTCTCCTCTTCGGAGCCGTCAATCCAGACGATGCGGTCGGGCTTGCAGAGCTTGGCGCATTCGTCAATCCAGGACTTCAGTTTTTTGTGGTGGGAAAGGGCATGACTGTCTGTATCCATGCCATATATTATATCAGAAGCAGCCAATGGAGGGCAAAATAGGTCGCGGCGGAGACGACCGCGGCGCAGGGAATGGTCAAAATCCAGGCCCAGACGATGCGCTCGGCCACGCCCCAGCGCACGGCCGAGAGGCGCTGAGTCGAGCCCACGCCCAGCAAGGAGCCGCTCACCACGTGGGTGGTCGAGACCGGAATGCCCACCAGGGAGCAGAGAAAAATACAGGCGCCGGATCCGAATTCGACGCAGAATCCGCTCACGGGCTTGAGTTTTGTGATTTTTTGCCCGACGGTGTGAACGACCCGCCAGCCGCCCGCGAGCGTGCCCAGAGAGATGACCGCGTAACAGCTGAGGATGACCCAGTAGGGGATATAGAACTTAGGGCCGATCAGGTGGTTGGTGAATAAGAGCACGGCGATGAGCCCCATGGTTTTCTGGGCGTCGTTCAAGCCGTGCGCCAGACTTAGGAAGCCCGAGGAAAGCAGTTGGCCTATGCGGAAGAGGGAATCGACCTGTCGGCCCGTGCGTCTGCGGAACGTCCAATAGACCGCAATCATGAGCCCGAAGCCCAGGATAAGCCCCACGATGGGGGAGATGATCATGAAGGCGACGGTGATGGAGAGTCCGTGGAAAAGCAGGCAGCCGAAGCCCGCCTTGGCCACGGCCGCGCCGACCAATCCGCCGATCAGCGAGTGGGTGGAGCTGACCGGGATGCCCATGCGGATGGTGAGCCAGTTCCAGAAGGCGCCGCCGACCAAGGCGCCCAGGATGACCGTGTTGTCGAGGATGGAGGGGTCGACCAAGCCCTTGCCGACGGTGTTGGCTACGTGCACGCCGAATCCGATGGCGGCGGCCATGTGAAAGCACGCCGCCCACAAAACGGCTTGCTTGGGGGAGAGCACCCGGGTGGAGACGACGGTCGCGATTTCGTTGGCGGCGTCGTGCATGCCGTTCAAGAAGTCGAAGAAAAAAGCCAGCGCGACGATGCCGCAAACGGCGCCGAACGAGCTCATCAGGCCGCTCTAGGCCTGCTTGACCAGGATGGACTCAAGCACGTTGGCCACGTTCTCGCACTTGTCGATGGCGGCCTCGATGCCCTCGTAAATTTCTTTCCACTTGATGACCTCAAGGGGATCGGGCTTGCCTTGGAAAAGCCGGCCCAGAGCCGCTTCCAGGGCGCGATCGCCCGCGTTCTCGAGGCGGTTAATCTCGATGCAGTAGTCCAGCACGCGGCGGGAGGACTTCTCCGCGTTGTGAAGCTCGCCGATGGCCTTTTTGACGTTCTCCACTGAGTGGAGCAGGGTGTCCGCAAGCTGCTTCATGTCCTCGGTCGAGTGGTCGACCCTGTAGAGCTGCATGCGGGACGCGATGGATTGGATGAGATCGACGATGTCGTCCATTTCGCTGCCCAGTTCGTGGATGTCCTCGCGGTCAAAGGGCGTGACGAAGGTGCGGTTCAAGCGGTCGTAAATTTCGTGCGTCGTGATGTCCGCTTCGTGCTCGATGTCCTGCAGCCGGCCGAAGGCGGCGGACTCGACGCTCCAGTTTTGGGCCAACTCGGCGAAAATCTTGGCCGCATCGAGATTGTGTCCGGCCAAGTTGTTGAACAGATCGAAAAATTTTTCTTCCTTCGGGATTAATTGAAAAGGCATGGGTGCTCTCCTTGGCGGGGCTGGTTGGGGCTGCGTGTTTTCACTGAGGAGCTTATCATAGCTGTGCGGGAAGCCCGGGCGCAATGAAGACGGCGTCTACTCTGTGTGACAGCCGCGTGACAATGGATTCATCTGCGCCGATTTATCATACAATGGGAATCAGTTGCGATGAATCGACTGACCGAATCCATCTGCCGCCGCTTGGGCATCGGCGATCCCCGCTACGTCGAGATCGAGTCCAAGATGCGCGTTCTGCCCGAAGAGGCCAAGGATGTGCGGGACTATCTTCTTGAGCGCAAGAAGATCAAGCACGTCAAGCGGGTGACGTTCTTCGATCAGTTTTTGGACACGCCTCGGCTGGATTTGCTGCGGCGGGGCGTGAGCCTGCGCCTGCGCTATAAAGGAGACGGAACCAAGGTTTATCTGCAGTACAAAGGCCCGGGTTTCCACCGCCAGGGACTTCTCTACCGCTCCGAGTTCTCCTCCGGCAGGCTCAACCACCTGGTGCGCGAAGAGAGCCACCATGACATCATCCATTTTAAAGAGGCGTCCATCCGCGGCATTCTCGGCGATGTGGATCCGGCGATGTCCTCCGCGATGCGGCGCCATTTGGGGGCGGGCGTCATCGGGCGCATCGGTCGGGGCCCCATTCTCTGCTCCTACCAGAAGGACAAGTTCCGGGTCGAGCTGGGTCCCGCATTTCTGGAGCCCTCCCTGGATCGGCTTTTCGCCTTCCACATCAACGCGAAAGGGCCGCACGCGCTCTCGACCTTTTGGGAATACGAGAACGAGATTAAGACCGAGAATGAGGACTTGGGCGCGAAACTGGAGTTCCTGCCCGAGTTGGTCCGCTTCAACAAGGCTTTGTCCAAGGAATTCGCCCTCAAGATCGAGCGGCTCGACAAGTACCACCGCTGCGCCAGCTGTTTTTTATCCTGGGACTAGAGCCCGGAGGTTTCCAGGCGGCTAAGACGGGCGGAAGCGCTTTTCCAGGACCGTGCCCCGGTACTCGATGGTCGCCAGAGACTCGAAGACGTTCTGCGAGCGCACGGTTTTTCCGCCGCGCGCCGGAAGAATCTTCTCGTATGTGCCGTCGGCCTTCAGGTTCCAGGCCTTGACGTTGTCCGCGAGGCTCACGTTGAGGATGATGTCGCGCACGCAGCGCTTGAGATCCGCGTCCTTGACCGGAAAGGCGATCTCGTAGCGCGCGTAGAAGTTGCGCGGCATCCAGTCCGCGCTGGAGAGGTATATTTTCTCCGCGCCCGCGGCCCGGAAATAAAAGACCCGGCTGTGCTCGAGGAAGCGGTCGACGATGCTGGTCACCCGGATGTTCTCGCTTAATCCCTTGATGCCGGGCCGCAGGCAGCAGATGCCGCGGACGATAAGGTCGATTTTGACGCCGGCCGCGGAGGCCTGATAGAGGGCTTCGATGATTTCCGGATCGACCAGCGAGTTCATCTTGCCGATGATGTGCCCGCGGCCGCCGGATTTCTGGATGCGGGCCTCCTCGGCGATAAGCTCGACGACGCGTTTTTGCAGCCCGTTGGGAGAGACTAGGATTTCCTGAAAAACGGAGGGCGGCGCGCGCCGGGTCAGGAGCTGGAAGTATTTGGCGATATCCTCGCCCAGGGCCTTGTCCGCCGTCAGCAGGCCCAGGTCGGTGTACTGCCGCGCGGTTCCCGGATGATAGTTGCCGGTGCCCAGGTGCAGATAGGAAATTTCCTCGTTTCCTTCCTTTCTGAAAATTTGCGTGACCTTGCTGTGGACCTTGAAGCGCCCCATGGGGCGCACCACGCGCACGCCGGCGCGGCGCAGCTCCTGCGCCCAGCGCAGATTGTTGAGCTCGTCGAAGCGGGCCTTGATTTCGACGTAGGCCGTCACTTTTTTGCCGCGCCGGGCGGCCTCGGTCAAGGCTTCCATGACCGGCGAGTGGCGGCTGGTCCGGTACATGACGTGGTAGATGCGGGTAACGTGCGGGTCGCGGGCCGCCTCGCCCAAGAACTCCACCACGGAGTCGAAGGAGTCGTAGGGATGGTGGAGCAGCGTATCGTGCTTGCGGATGGAGGCGAAAAGACCGCGTCTGCGCTTGAGAAAAACGGGCGTGCGCGGTGCGATGTGCGGGTAGCGCAGATGGCCGGCGCCGTCGTCCGAGTATACGCTGGCCAATGTTCGCAGGTCCAGGGGCAGCGGAAAACGGTAAAGGCCGTTGGACGGGGCTCCCAGGGAAGAGGCCAGAAAGAGGGTTCCTTCGGAATAGGACGGCGCGTCCACCTCCACGCGGACGACCTTGGCTTTGTCGCGGCGCTCGACGCCGATGGCGATCTGCTCCTCAATGGAATCCTCGTCGTCGGGACGGTAGCGGATGTCGGCCTCGCGGATAATCTTGAACGGGAAGGCTTCGATGACTTCCCGGCCGGGGAAAAAGCGGCCCGCCCGGGCGCAGAGCCAGCGGTCGGCCAGAGCGTAGACGCGCTCGCTCTTGGCCGCGGGCAGCCGCAGGATCCGGTCCTCGCGCGCAGGGATGGTCAAAATCGCGTATTCGCGCGGGAAGCGCACGAAAATATGGATGCGCCCGCTGCTGAGGACCGGCGGCGGTTCGCTGGAGCGCCGCAGCACGTACTTGATCGGGGGCAGCCGCGCATGGATGAGGCGGTCGAATTTGGTGAAGCGCGTAAAATCGGCGTAGATGTGGGTGCGGTGCTCGGCTAAGCTCTGGAGAATGTCCTCCAGGGCTTTGGCCTGCCGCGCCTTTTGCTGCAGGACCCGCTCTCGGATTTGGGGCAGCAGGCGGGACATGGTGATGCCGTCGGGCAGCTTGCGGGAGGGGTAGAGACGCGCGAAGCGGCTGATCTCGGCGACGCGCACCATGAAGAATTCGTCCAGGTTGGAGCTGACGATGGCGGCGAAGCGCAGGCGCTCGAGCGGCGGCACGGACGGGTCGGCCGCCTCGTTTAAGACGCGCTCGTTGAAGTTGAGCCAGCTTAAGTCCCGATTGAAAAGGCGGCTCACCAGCGGAGGCTTGGCCGACGCCGCGGCCGGAGCCCGGCCGGCCCGCAGATCGAGCCAGTGGACGCCTCCGGCGGTGGCCATGGATGCGGACTAGGCGTCCGGAAGAGGAGCCGCGGCTCCGGCGTCCGTGCCGGAGGCAAGAAAAGCCGCTTCCTTGGCGATGTTGGCGGCGTGGTCGGCGATGCGCTCCAAATTGCGGGACACGAGGATGAGGCCGAGCGCGTTCTGGATGAGGGTCGAGTTGGTCCGCATGAGGCCCATCAGCTCCTCGAATGCGGCGCGTTTCATGCGGTCTTCCTCATCGTCCTGACTGACCACGAAACGGGCGAGCTCTCCGTCCCGTTCGGCGAAGGCCTCCAAGGCGCCTTTGAGCATGGTCTGCGCCAATTCCGCCATGCGCACGATATCCAGGAGCTTGATGTGGGGGTGGGGGTGCTTGGCGATGATGGCGCCGCTTTCCGCGATGTTGACGGCGTGGCCCGCCACGCGCTCGACGTCCGAGTTGACCTTCACGCAGGCCATGAACAGCTTCACGTCCTCGGCGCGGGGCTGGCCGCGGGAGAGGATTTTGAGGCAAAGTTCGTCGATGGCGAGATGGAGTTCGTTGACTTCGGCTTCCTGGGCCACAATGTCCGCCAAGACGTCCTGGCGGCGCTCGGTCAGGATGCGGATGGAGCCGTCGATCATGCGCTCGGCGAGGGTCCCCATGTGGAGCAGCCGGCTCTCCACTTCCGCAACGGCGTCATCGTCGGCGACGGCGGGCACGGGCTTCTTCAGTGTGATGGTTTCCATGTCCTTTCCCCTTATTCCGATTTAGCCCTCAAAACGGGCCCGCCCTGGTTTCTAATCGCCGGTGTTGTCAAGCAGGAAGTTCGGATCGCATCCAGACGTCTTTCTGATTTTGTAGCGTCCCACCGCTCTCTCTACCAAGCTGTCGTAGTAATTTAACCAAACCGAGAGCTTCCCTTCCAGTTGGGCCGGCGCGCCGTCCAAAACGAGCCCGCTGCAGGACGTAATGGAGCCGTTGATTTCGGCGCTGGCGCATTCGTCGATGAATTCCGGCCTGACGAGCGCGGCTCCAAGCTCCTGGAAGGGGTAGATCGGGTGGTAATCCGGAACTCCCGCCGGGATGTGAGTGGAGCTTTCATCGTAGGGGTTGAGCCTTTTCCGCGAGACGCCGAAGCAGACTTTCCTGGTTTTACCGCCGAAGGTCAGTGTTCCCGAATAGTAGTCGACGCCTCCGGCCGGCTTCCGGCCCAGCCAGACTTCCTCCCGGTAGGAACTTCCCAGCGGAACCTGCCTGTGAAGAAGGAGGTAGCCGTTGGTCGGCACGGCGTAGAAGCTCTGCGTGCCGGCGTCTTCGCGCAAAAGGGCGACCGTCCTTCCTTTATAGGTGACGAGTCTCCGGGCCATATCGATCTTGAGTTGGGGAAAGCCGAAAATCATGTTTGAGGACGTTTCGGTTTTTCCGGAGTAGGCGATGTCGGTATAGACGGCTTTAAGAAGAGGCCGGCGGGGGTTGATGTAGTCGAAGCCGAACTCGATGTAATGTCCTGCGGCGGGTTCGGAGGGTGCGAAGCCGGAGCCGGCGAGCAGGACCGGATCGATTCGTCCGGGAGCGGGCAGCGCGCGCGGAGACGGAGCGGGGAAGGCCGTCTTGGCCGAGACGGCGGCCGAGAGGCCGCCATTAATCTGGGGCAGGGGATCCCGGTTCCAATCCAAGTTCTGCGCCGCCGCGCCCGCCAGGGCCGCGAAAACGGCCAGGCTGGAAAACAGGATGATTCTTGCGCTCTTGCTGGTTTTCATATCGTGCTCCATTTTTTTGATTGTCCGTCAGTCAGTCTTGTCTTGCTTGCTGCATGTATGATAACTTGGATCGATTCTACGGACAATGCGAGTTCGGTTAATTCCTCGTGACATCCGCATGACGAATCGCCGTTTGAACATCGGGAGGAAATAATGGGAAAGGGAATCGTCGTGGGCGCCGTTGGGATCGTTCTGGCGGGGATCGCCGCCGCATGGATTGGGATTTCGTTGGGCTACGCGCCCTCCAACGCCGACGCCAAGCCTTCCCGCGTCGAGCGCTTCATCGCGATGCACGCGCTTCATGCCGCCATCCGCCGGCTGGCGCCCAAGGGCCCCAACCCCGTGGCCTCCACGGATTCTAATGTTATCGACGGCATCAGGCTCTACGCCAAGAATTGCGCCGTCTGCCATGGCGGCGCCATGGGCCAACGCTCCAATATCGCCGAGGGCCTGTATCAAAAGCCGCCGCAGTTGGCCATGGACGGCGTCGAGGACGACCCGGACGGCGTCACCTACTGGAAAATCGCGCACGGCATCCGCATGACCGGCATGCCGGCTTTCGATGGCACGCTCTCACAGGAGCAGATCTGGAAAATCGCGCTGTTCTTGAAGCGCATGAATTCGCTTTCGCCCGCGGCAGAGAAGGTCTGGGACAAGGTCGAGAATTAAAGGCGGCGACCGCTGGGCCGGGTTTCCGTCAGGCGAGAGGGGCCGGAAACTCCACGCGGAAAGTCGTTCCTTCCCCGAAGCGGCTCTCCACCGAGACGCTGCCGCCGTGGCCTTCCACGATGTGCTTGACGATGGCCAGGCCCAGCCCCGTTCCTCCCATTTCCCGCGAGCGAGCCTTGTCCACTCTGTAGAAACGCTCGAAAATCCTGGGCAGATCCTCGGCCGGAATGCCGCAGCCCGAGTCCTGGATGAACACCGTCTCCCGCCCGTTGCGCAGCTCCGCGCGGACCTGAACGAGCCCCTTGCCTCCCGTGAACTTGATGGCGTTGTCGATGAGGTTGGTGAAGACCTGCTTTATCTGGCCCTTGTCGGCTTGGACGTCGGGCATGTCGGGGAAAGGGTCCAGGCGGAGCACGATTTGCTTTTTCTGGGCCAGGGGCATGAGCGCCGCAACGACTTCGGCCGCGGCCCTCATGAGAGAGACGTTTTCCCGCGCGCCCGGGCGCTGGCCCGATTCGAGGGCGGAGAGCTCCAGCAGATCGTCGACCAAGCGCGACATGCGGTCGGCGCTTTTCTCGATTTCACGGATGAACTCCTCGGCGGTCTCCCGCTCGGCTAAGGCTCCGGAGGACAGCGTTTCGGAGAAGGCCTTGATGGCGGCCAAAGGCGTGCGCAGCTCGTGCGAAACGTTGGCCACGAAGTCGCGGCGCATCTCGTCGAGCCGGCGCAGGCGGAAAAAGTCGTTTTCGATGCGTTCCGCGAGACGGTTTAAGGACTGGGCCAGGCGTCCGTACTCGCCGGGC
>JAGWJU010000369.1 GCA_028865585.1 Elusimicrobiota bacterium
GGACTATCAGGACTGGCTCAAGCGCCTTAAAACCTTCGGCTCCTACATGGACCAGACCATCGCGCTGATGCGGCTGGGGCTAAAGGAAGGCTACACCCTGCCGCGCGTGGTCGCCGAGCGCATCCCGCCGCAAATCAAGGACAATATCGTCTCCGACCCGGCGAAGTCGCCTTTCTACGCGCCTTTCAAAGACATCCCCCCTTCCATCGATGCGAAAACCGCCGCGCATCTGCGGCGGGAAGCCGCGCAGGCCGTCTCCCAAGTTGTCGTCCCGGCCTACCAGCGGCTGGACGATTTTTTCACGAAAACCTATCTTCCCGGCTGCCGGACTTCCATCGCGGCGCGCGACCTGCCCGACGGCAAGGCCTACTACGCCTACGTGGTGCGCCATTTCACCACCACGGACATGACCCCAGCGCAGGTGCGGGCTTTGGGCTTGAAGAAAATGGCCGAGATCAAAAAACAGATGCAGGCCGTTCTCAAGCAGACGGGGTTCAAGGGGAACTTCCGCGATTTTCTCCACTATTTAAGGACCAACCCCAAGTTCTACTACACCAACCCGGGCGATCTGCTCGAAGCCTACCGCGCGCAGGGCAAAGCCATCGATCCGCTCCTCGTAAAGGAGTTCGGACACCTGCCCGACATCCCTTGGGGCATCGAGCCCATTCCCGCGGACCAGGCGCCCAACACCTACACCGCCTATTCGGAGGGCCCCTCGGCCGACGGCACGCGCGCGGCCATCATGTCGGTCAACCTCTACAAGCCGGAGACCAGGCCCAAGTACGAGATTCCGGTGCTCACCTGCCACGAAGGCCGGCCCGGCCACGCGCTGCAGCTCTCCTTGGCCGCCGAGATGACGGGCCTGCCGAAGTTCCGGCGCTTTAGCTACTACAACGCCTACGGCGAGGGCTGGGCGGTCTACTGCGAGACGCTTTGCGGCCAAATGGGCGTCTACGACACGCCCTACAAAAAGTTCGGCGAGCTGTCCTACCAGATGTGGCGCGCGGCGCGCCTGGTGGCGGACACCGGCATCCACTATTACGGCATGAGCCGGCAGGACGCCGTCAATCTATTGAAAGAAAACACCGCGCTTTCGGACGAGAACATCAACGCCGAGGCGGACCGCTACATCGCCTGGCCCGGCCAGGCGCTTTCCTACATGATCGGCGAAATCGACATCCAAAACCTGCGCGCCCAGGCCGAAAAGGAATTGGGATCCAAGTTCAACGTCCGCGCTTTCCACGACGCGGCGCTGGCCAACGGATCTCTTCCCCTCAAAGTCCTCAACGCCGAAATGGCCGATTGGCTCGCCCGCCAGAAGCGGCTGACTCAGTCGCCCGAGCCGGCGATGAAGGCGTCGGCGCTGTAAGCGCCCGGCCCCGCCAGAAGAAGCGCGAGCGCGATTACGAGCAGCGTGAACGGATAGGCCGCGCCGCCGAACAAAAAGCCTCGGGGCAGCATGACGAAAGTGGCCACCGCCATGTTGACCGCGACCGCGACGGCTGCCGGGCGCGTCAGGAATCCCAGTGCCAAGCAGAGCCCGCCCAGGAACTCCGTAAAGCAGCTCAGATAAGCCAGCGAAGCCGGGATACCGAGCTTCGCCGTGAACATTTGCACGGTCGCCTGGAGCCCCATGCCGCCGAACCAGCCCAGGACCTTGCCCGCGCCCACGGCGAAAAGAATGCCTCCGATAGCCAGGCGCAACATCAGGAGAGACGCATCGAGCAAACCGCGATGGCGCCGGGTTAGGAATCTTAACGGAGAACTGCGCCTAGCGGCCATTTTAAATTAATGCCCGTATTGCCGGACCAAGCCGACGACCAAACCG
>JAGWJU010000037.1 GCA_028865585.1 Elusimicrobiota bacterium
GGGAGGCGGCGCGTTGAGCAGGCGCAGCGCATGTTTGCGGTGGCAGTCGTAAGTCTTGCAGAACTCATCGAGGATCAGGCCCTTTTCTTTTCGGCTCCGAGCTTGGCGGTATCGTTCGTAGACGGTTTTCATATATTCCCATTTGGCCGGTGGGCTCATTTAAAATGCCTCCAGAAAATGCCTTATATCGCATTGTTCGGTAACATTTTAGGTGAGTTGACGATACCTGCTTCGGTAACATTTTAAGTGATTCAAAACGTTCGCTTGAACTTGCGCGGGCAAATAAGTATACTGTCGCACGATGGCACAAACAACGACGCTCACCACCCCCCGCATGGCCGCGCTGGATCGGCGCTGGCACACGCTGGACTTGAAGGGTCAAATTTTGGGCCGGGTCGCGACGCGCGCCGCCGTGTTGCTGCGCGGCAAGCATAAGAGGACCTACACCAATTTCGTCGACTGCGGCGATTTCGTGACTATCGCCAACGCCAGGCACCTCGTGCTCTCGGGCGACAAGATGAACACCAAGTTTTACTTCAGCCACTCCGGCTACGCCGGCGGCGCCAAGACCACGCCGGTGCGCCGCGTCATGGAGAAGGACCCGACGAAAGTCGTCTACGCGGCGGTCAAGCGCATGCTGCCGGACAACCGCCTGCGCGGCGCGCAGCTGCGCCGCCTGAGAATTTACGCGGAGGAGCCTCCGCGCACGGCTAAGAAGGAGCCCGCCAAGTCATGAGCCCCAAGCACGCCGCGCCCATCTGGGCCACGGGACGCCGCAAGACCTCCATCGCCTCGGTGCGCTTGGTTCCCGGCGGACAGGGTAAAATTCTCATCAACTCTCGCCCGGTCGAGGACTATTTCCGCGGCCAGGAAGGCCGGCAGCTCGCGGTTTTGGCTCCCCTGGGCGTCGTCGAGGAGTCTAAAAAATTCGATTTCATTTTGAAAATCGTCGGCGGCGGCCCCACCGGACAGGCCGAGGCCGCGCGCCACGCCATTTCCCGCGCCCTCGTCAAAGTCGACGAGAAAAACCGCAAGCCTTTGCGCGCCGAGGGGTTCCTGACCCGCGACGCGCGCATGGTCGAGCGCAAGAAGAGCGGCCAGCCCAAGGCCCGCAAGCGCTTCCAGTACTCCAAGCGCTAGTTCCTTGCCCGACTCCGGAGAGGCCGGGCGCCTGGAAACCGTAAAAATTCGCGGGCTTTCCCGCATTGTGTCCGTCTTTTTTGCCCTGTGGGGCGCGGCTGTTGCCGGCAAGGCGGTCTACGATCTGTTCTGGGGCCAGCCCGAGGCCAATCTCTACGCGCCCGAGAAGTGGGCTTACGTGACGCAGGCCCAGTGGCTGCGCTACGCGGGCTTCGAGCTCTGCTACGGCCTTGCCTGTCTTGGGCTGGCCTGGGCCGCGTGGAACTACGCGCGCTTCCTGCCGGAAACCCTCGCGCGGCCGCGGCGCCGGCCGGACGTCGATTTGTTCGCCTAGCCGCTCACCGCCGAAAAAATAGTAGAATCGCACTCATGGCTTTGACTCGCGCGACGATTGCGCCTGCGTCCGTGGCCGAGGAGGCCCGGATTGCGGCCGCGATGGCGTCCCGCTTTTGTGCCGCCTTGGCCTCGGCTGACGCGGATGGCGGCTTAAAGAATTTTCTGGACAAAAGCCGCGCGGAGCTCGTGGAGCTCAACGGCGGGGCGGCCCGGGCGGGAGCGGTCGGCGAGGACTGGATTGCGGTGTCCCGAGCCTTGTGCCGTGTGGGCGATGAGCTCGCCGCGGCGGCTGGCGATATGGCGAATTGGAGCGTCGCGCCTGAGCGGTTCACTCTCCGGCTGGCGAAGCTTTTGCAGGCAATGCTCGGCAAAACCGCCGAAACCTTGGCGTCTTTCGGCCCCAGGGCGCAGTCCGGGCTCGTCCAAGCCAAGGCTGACGGAATGGAACTGCAGGCCGTCTTTCGCCGGGCGCGAGGCGCGGCCTTGGAATCTGAACGGGCCGTTGAGAGCCTTAAGCTGCGCGAGGTGTTCCGCCGTCTTTCCGAGGCGGGTGCTGCGGCTGATAAGGCGGTTGAAGGGTTGGCGTGGATTTTGGCGGAGGGCGAACGAGGAGGCGGCCGTGCCCATTAAACATATCAAAAAACAGGTGGACAACGCCTGGACCTGGACCAAGCGCGTCTTCGTCGCCCTGTGCGTTTGGGGGGTTGTGTTCAGTTTGGCCACAGTCGCTCATTTGCGAGTGGCCTATGAGTATGACGGAGCCCTGGTCGATTCCGCGGCGTCCTTTCGGCAGGCCGAGGCCGCCGCGCCGCAGGCTTTCGGCCCAAGCTTCTGGGCCACGGCCAATGAATCGTATTATTTGGACAGGCCCAAAATTATCCCTTACGCGACCGCCTGGATCCTTAAGCTCTTCGGCTTTGGCGTGGACGTCTATGTCCTGCGTCCATCCACGGATGGGGAGGCCTTGCGGGAGGACTGGCGGCACCTGGTGTCTCCCGGGGACTTTGTGTTCCTGTCGGGCCCGGCGGAACTGTCGCGAGCTTTGGAAAACGGCCGCTATCTTTTGTTTTTTGGATCCAGCGACGGAGCCATTGAGGCGGCCAAACAGGCGCATGTCTTTTCATTGCGCGTCTTGCGTAAGCCTTTGGACGGCGGCCGCGCGACGGACTATAACCCGGGGATGTTTCGGGAGTTGCGCATCCCGTACTCGCAGTATTGACCCGGGGCGCGGATTTGGTTAGAATTAAGTCTGTGGCCAAAGAGGCCACGAAAATTGGCTTATGACGACAGCCCTGCGCCGCCCGCTCATCGCGGGCAACTGGAAAATGAACCTGGATCTCCGGGCAGCCCGGAATTTGCTCCGCGCGCTGCGCGAAAATCTGTCGGATGTCGCGGCCGAAGTGGCGGTGTGTCCGCCCTTTACCCTGCTTGCCGCGGCGGCCGAGGAGCTGAAAGGGGCGCCTATCCGCGTGGGAGCGCAAGACCTATTTTGGGAAAAAACGGGGGCCTATACGGGCGAGGTTTCCGCGGAGCAGTTGGTTGATATCGGATGTTCTGTGGTATTAATTGGCCACAGTGAGCGGCGCCGCTGCTTCGGCGAGACGGACGACACCGTGGCCCGGAAGCTCAAATCCGCTTTGCGCGCGGGCCTCATGCCCGTGGTTTGCGTGGGGGAAACTCTGGAAGAGCGGGAAGGCCAAAAAACCTACCGTGTGCTGCAAACCCAGCTTAAAGGCGCCCTATCCGGCCTGGCTCCGGCCGAAGCCGGCAAAATCGTCGTTGCTTACGAGCCGGTCTGGGCCATCGGCACCGGCAAGACCGCCACCCCGACCCAAGCCCAAGACGCGCACCTTTTCATCCGCAAAACCTTGGCGACCGTTCTCGGCTCCGAGGCATCCATGGCCGTACGCATCCTTTACGGCGGTTCGGTCAAACCGGACAACGCCGACGCCTTGATGGCGCAGCCGGACATTGATGGAGCCCTGGTGGGGGGCGAGAGCTTGAAACCTGTTTCATTCCTGCGGATCATTCATTTCCAGGCTCCGGCCGAGGCCGGCTGAGCGAGTTCATGGAGCAAAATCCCGATCTGGCCCAAAAAATCGCCGAGGACGTGGCGTTGCGCATGGAGCGCTCCAAGACGGACATCCCGGTCGGCGTCTCGAACCGTCACGTGCATCTTTGCCGGGAAGATTGGAACACGCTTTTCGGCGCGGGCACGGAGCCGCGCAAGCTGAAGACCACCAAGCAGCCGGGCTATTGGGCGGCCTACGAGACCGTGGACGTCGAGGGGCCCAAAGGCCGCATCGAAAAGCTGCGCCTGGTGGCCCCGCACCGTCCGCGCACCCAGGTGGAGGTGTCCTTGTCCGACGCCCGCGTGCTGGGCTTGAGGCCGCCCATCAGAAACTCGGGAAGCCTGGACGGCACCGCGCCCGTGCGCATCATCGGGCCCAAGGGCTCTCTCGATTTGACGCAGGGCCTCATCATCGCGGGCCGGCACCTGCACCTGGCTCCGGCCGAAGCTCAGGCGCTTTCGCTTAAGGACGGCGACGTCGTGCGTCTGCGCGCCGGCGCGCCCGAGCGCTCGGTCGTCTTCGAGCGCGTCCTGTGCCGCGTTTCGGACAAGTTCAGCCTGGAATTTCACATCGATACGGACGAGGCCAACGCCGCGCGCCTAAGGACCGGCGACACGGCGCACCTCGTGTAGGCGGGAATGGATTCTGAAAGAAGCTTCTTAAGGAGAAATCAATGAACGCATTGGGAATGATCGAGACGAGGGGACTCACGGCCTGCGTGGAGGCCGCGGACGCCGCGGTCAAGGCCGCGGACGTGAAGCTGGTGGGCTACGAGAAGGTCGGCACGGGCCTGGTGACGGTTTTATTCCGCGGCGAAGTGGCGGCCTGCAAGGCCTCCTGCGACGCGGGCGCGGCCGCCGCGCAGAAAGTCGGCGAGTTGGTCGCCGTGCACGTCATCCCGCAGCCGCACCCGGACCTGGAGGGCAAGATGCCCATCTCGCTTCCGGAAATGCTCGCCCGCAAACGCTAGGCGCGGAGGGCTCACGTGATTTTCGCGCGCGTGGCCGGCAGCGTCGTCTGCACGCAGAAAGACGAGAAGCTTGTCGGCATGAAGCTGCTCCTAGTCCAGCCCGTGGATCTTTCCGGAGCGGCCAAGGGCAATCCCTTGGTGGCCGTGGACTCGGTCGGCGCCGGCGAGGGCGAGATGGTCCTTCTGGTGCAAGGATCCTCGTCCCGCCAGACGACGAGGACCAACAACACGCCGGTCGACGCGGTCATCTTCGCCATCGTGGATACCGTGGAGCAGGGGGGCAAGAAAGTCTTCAGCAAGGCCAAAGACCATGCAGGCGGATGAAGTCGCCCGCGTCGTCGCGGAAGTCCTAAAGTCCCTGCAAAACCGCGGCGAACTGGGAACGAGTCTCTCCGGCGCCCCGGCCGCCGACGCATTTTCCCTTAGGGCGCCCGGGACCGCTCGTCCTCCGGACTCGACCGCGGTGGTCTTTCCGGACGTGGATTCCGCGGTCCAGGCCGCGGCCAAAGCGCAGAAGGACTTCCAAACCCTGGGCGTGGAGGCTAGGCGTAAAATCATCCGCGCCATCCGCGAGGCGTCGGTGGCCAACGCCGAGTCTTTGGCCAAGATGGCGGCCGAGGAGACCGGCATGGGCCGCGCCGCGGACAAGACCCAGAAGAATCTGGTCTGCGCGCTGCGCACTCCGGGCGTCGAGGACCTCCAGTCGCGCGCCTACACGGGCGACAAGGGCCTGACCTTGGTCGAGTACGCGCCCTACGGCGTGGTGGCGGCGGTGACGCCGTCGACGAACCCCGCGGCCACGGTCATCAACAACTCCATCTCCATCTTGTCCGCCGGCAACGCGGTCGTCTTCGCGCCGCACCCGGCCGCGGCCAAATGCTCAACCGAGGCCATGAAAATCGTGAGCCGCGCCGCGGTCTTAGCCGGCGCGCCGCCAAGCCTCGTCACCACGGTCTCGCCCGCGAGCCAGGAGACCACCAAGGCGCTCTTGGCGCATCCGGGCGTGCGCGTCAACATGGTGACCGGCGGGCCCGCGATCGTTAAAATCGCCATGACCGTGGGCAAGACCTGCAAGACCATCGCGGCCGGCCCCGGCAACCCGCCGGCGGTGGTGGACGAAACCGCGCTCTTCCCCAAGTGCGCGCAGGACGTCATCTTCGGCGCGTCCTTCGACAACAACGTGCTGTGCACCGCGGAAAAAGAAGTCATCGTGACCGCGGCCGCGCGCGAGCGCTTCTTAAACGCCATGCGGCAAGACGCGAGGGCCTATGAACTGTCCTCCGCGCAGACGGACGCTTTGGTCAAGGTCATCATTAAGGAAGGCGGCCGCGGCTGCAAGGACCCGCGCTTGAACCGCGACTACGTGGGCAAGAACGCGGCCTTCATTGCCAAGGCCATCGGACTTTCGCTGCCGGACTCCGTGCGGCTCTTGTGGACCGACGTGCCCAACGATCACCCTCTCGTCTGGACGGAGCAGCTGATGCCCGTTCTGCCCGTCACGACCGCGCCGGACGTGGACTCGGCCATCGAGCTCGCCTATGAGGCGGAAGGGGAAAACCACCACACCGCGTCCATGCACTCGATGAACGTGGATCACCTGACCCGCATGGGCCGCCGCATGCAGTGCTCGATTTACGTCAAGAACGCGCCCAACCTTTTCGGCCTGGGCCTGGGCGAGGGCTACGCCTCCATGTCGATTGGCACGCCCACGGGAGACGGTCTCACCAAGGCGTCGCACTTCGCGCGGCCCTTGCAGTGCAGCTTGGTGGGATATTTTAGAATCACGTGAAAAAACATGAACGGAGAGCGCCCGTATGTTTCAATACGGAGCCTTGGGGCCTTATCCGCAGGTTCGCGCTTGTCGCCGATTCCTTTTGGATTTTATGTTCCAGCGACTCACCGGGGAGTGGTCCGCTTTGAGATCGCAAATTGCGACCTCAAAAACGGGCAAAGAAAAGCCCCGGTTGCCCGGGGCTTGGGTAGCTTAATGGCCCGTCCGTCAGAGCTTAGTGTATCAGCGGGCCGTATTTTTGTCAATGGGCGGAGGCCCCATCCCCGTCCGTTAGGGGCGAATCGGGCCTCCTTGCGGGCTGCCGGGGCGGGATTCGAACCCACATCGCCCCGTTTGACGGACGGGCGCTTGACCGTTAAGCTACCCGGCAGTCGCATCCTTTATACGAAGGAGCCGCACGGAAAGTTCCCGGCGGTGGGATTTGGGCGCGGCCAAATCGGATTTTTAGCGCGATGAAGAAAATGACTCCGGAGATTATTGGCGCAGCCGAGCTCTACCGCGGCGACTGCCTCAAGGTTTTGGAGGGCGTCGTCCGCCGGCATCCGCACGGCGCGTTCGACCTGATTTTCGCCGATCCGCCGTATTTTTTGTCCAACGGCGGCATCACCTGCAAGTCCGGGCGCATGGCCAAGGTGGATAAGGGCGCGTGGGACAAAAGCCGCGGCGCGGACGAAAACCACGAGTTCAATCGCCGCTGGCTTTCGCTCTGCCAAAAAGCCTTGAAGCCCGATGGCACGATTTGGATTTCCGGCACCGCGCACGTCATCCACTCGGTGGGCTTCGCTCTCCAGCAGCTAGGCTTCAAGATTTTAAACGACGTGGCCTGGGTCAAGCGCAACCCGCCGCCCAATTTGTCCTGCCGCTACTTCACGCACGCGAGCGAGACCTTGATTTGGGCGGCCAAGAGCGCCAAGAGCCGGCACTTCTTCGCCTACCAGGACATGAAGCGAGACAACGGCGGCAAGCAGATGAAAAGCGTCTGGGATATCCTGCCGCCCGCGGCCTCCGAGAAAAAATTCGGGAAGCATCCCACGCAAAAGCCCCTGGAGCTTTTGCGCCGCGTTATTCGCGCCAGCTCCAAGCCCGGCGATTTGGTCTTCGATCCCTTCATGGGCTCGGGCACGACGGGCGCGGCCGCCTTGGAGCTGGGCCGGCGCTTTGCGGGCGTCGAGCTCGACAAGAAATATTACGCTCTGGCGAAAGCCCGGATTTCGGCGCAAGCGCCCGCGGCCAAGGTGTTGCCGCGCGCCGCGCGCCATGGCGCCGAGGCTTCCCGTGATTTGGCGGCGGTCTCATGAGCGGGCGCGAGACGGCGGTGCTCTCCGGCCAGAGCCTGGAGGAAAAAGTTGCGGCCCTGGCCGGGCGGCTGGGCCTGGAGTCGCGCCGGGAGTACCGCGCCGGGCGCAGGCTTTGGGGCAGCGAGCGGCGCATCGACGTGGTCCTGCGCGACAAGGCCACGCGCAAGGTTTTGGGCGTCGAGTGCAAATGCCAGAACACGCCGGGCTCGGCCGAGGAGAAAATTCCCTCGACCATCAAGGACATCGAGGCGTGGCCCATCCCCGGCCTGGTGGTCTTCGACGGCCCCGGTTTTTCAGAAAACATGCGCCAATATCTTTTGTCCACCGGCAAGGCGGTCGAACTGGCCGATTTGGAAAATCACTTGCGTCTGTTCTTCGGGCTGGAATTATGAGGATGCGAGCGCGCGTTTTGGCGGCGACGATTTTAATCGCGGCCGCGGCGCTCGCGGGCGCAACCCCCGCGCGGGCCGGCACGGTTTTGTCAGGGCTTTTTTCCGCCCCGCCGGCGCCCAAGACCATCACCAAGGACTTTTCCTCCGCGGGCATCAAGACCGTTTCGGCCCAAGTCGCCATCGGGAACATCTCGCTGCACGGCGTCTCCGGGTCCACCATCGCAGCGCAGATTTCCAACGACGAGCCTTCGGAATGCGACGTGACCATGGAAGTCGTAGGCTCCGAGCTACGGATTGAAGCGCGCGGCACCAACCGCTGGTTCTGGCAGGCCGATCGCTGCCGCGCGGACATCACGGCGGGCGTTCCCGTGGGCGCGACGGTCATGGCCTCGGCCGGAGAGGGCGACGTCAACGCCGCGGGTCTCTCGGGCGGAGCCAGCATCCACGTGGGCTCGGGCAACGTCATTTTGAAAAACGTCGCCGGCGCCCTGGCCGTGCGTAACGGCAACGGCTTGGTCTCGGGCTCGGTTGACTCCTCCCAAATCGGCGCCAAAGTCGGCAACGGCAGCGTCGATTTGACGGGGCTCACCGGTTCGGCCGAGGTCAAGGTCGGCAACGGCAACGTCCGGCTGGCTTGGGCCAAGGCGCCCAAGCGGGGAAGCGTCGCGGTCAAAACCGGCCGAGGCGATGCGGTTCTGGAATTTCCGCAGGGCTCGGAGATTCAAACCAGCCTGACCGCCGGCATGGGCAGGGTGGCCAATGAAGTCGGGGACGCCGCCGGCGCGCCGTTTTCGGTTTCGGCCGCGACGGGCTTAGGCAATATCACCGTCAAGAAGGCGGCCCCATGAGCCATAGCTACCACCCCATATACCTATACCCCCATATACCC
>JAGWJU010000370.1 GCA_028865585.1 Elusimicrobiota bacterium
AACTTAAGGCCGCGCGCGTGCGCGGCCGCGGCGATTTTTGGCAGAAGAGCGAAGTTTGAATCCAGCCAGACTTGCCCGGGCTTTTTGCCTGGCGTTTCGCTCGCCATCATCCAAAAAGCATCGGCGCCGATGTTCTTGGTCCAGTCGAGCATGCCGCGCCAACCTTCCTTTTTTCCGTTCGGGCCGATCATGGTCATGCCTGCGAGCGGTCTTGCGTTTTCCCAGGTCAGGACTGAGAGGCCTTGCGGGATGGCCTTGGGCGTCCGATGCAAAATCCTAAAGCCGCGGACGTGCAATCGCCCGCGCAGGTCCGAATTCCCCAACAGTTCGGGGGTGTAGCGTCCGGTCGGGGCATTCCACGGGCAAGGCCACGTGCGAGTCCAATCGTGTTCTCGCGCGTCGTAGACCAGCGGTACCTGGGTGAGACCTCCGATGGTGGTGATTGTGCGGCCGCGCCTTTGCACTACGACCAGAGGAGGGGATTTTAGCCAGCGGCGGTTTAACGCGGCGTCGCGCGTTCTCAGGCGCAGGGTGGCGAAATCGTAGTGGAAATAGGCCGGCCGCGCGGTATCGAGGTAGACGGCGCGCCGGCGGCGCCAAAGCAGGAACTGCAGGGCGGCGAGCAGGCATAAGGCGAGCGCGCCGAAAGCGATCCCCGTTTTTTTGCCCGCCACCGGGCGATGATAGCAAAATGCCGCCCGGCTATTAGGGGGCAAAGAATGCAGTCATTCCCAACTGATTTTTGATATACTGCCCGAGTCTTATATCGGTCTTACCCGGGAGGGATGGACATGGTGACGGGACTGGTGCTGATACGGCTCATGGCCGGGAAGGAAAACCAAGCTTTGGCGCAAATCAAGCAAATCAAGGGCGTCGCTCACGTTACGGCCGTCTTCGGCCGCTGGGACCTCGTCCTGGACATCGAGACCGACGACGTGCATACGCTCTCCAACGTGGTCGTGCGCGGCATCCGCGCCATCCCGGGCGTCATGTCCACGGAAAGTCTCATCACCACCGCCATTTAGCCGCTCGTGGACCCGGTCCTCTCCGTCCAAGATTTGCGGGTCGGATTCCGCACGGAGCGGGGCTTTTTACACGCGGTGGACGGCATCTCCTACGATCTCCACGCGGGCAAAACGTTGGCCATCGTGGGAGAGTCGGGCTCCGGAAAAAGCGTTCACGCGCTCTCCATCTTGAAGCTCCTGCCCGAGCCGCCCGCCGAAATCCTTTCCGGGAGAATTATGTTTGGCGGCCGCGATCTCCTGAAGCTTCCTCCCTCGGAAATGCGTAAAATCCGGGGCAACCGCATCGCCATGATCTTTCAGGAGCCGATGACCTCGCTTAATCCCGTGCTCACCATCGGGGACCAGATCTCGGAGGCAGTAATCCTGCACCAGAAAGTCAGCCAGGCCAAGGCCATGGCGAAGGCCGTGGACCTGCTTGGAAAAGTCGGCATCCCGCATCCGTCCGAGCGGGTCAAGGACTATCCGCATCAGTTTTCCGGCGGCATGCGCCAGCGCGCGATGATCGCGATGGCCCTTTCCTGCGATCCGGACGTGCTTGTGGCAGACGAGCCGACGACCGCCCTGGACGTCACTATCCAGGCTCAGATTCTGGAGCTTATGCGCGACATCCAGAAGGAGTCCAAGATGAGCATCGTGCTCATCACTCATAACTTGGGAGTGGTCGCGGAAATGGCCGACGAGGTCTGCGTCATGTACGCGGGCCGCCAGATGGAAGGTGCCGGAGTGTCCGAGTTGTTTAAGGATCCGCGGCATCCCTACACCCGCGGACTTTTGAACTCAGTCCCTTCGCTTTATGGC
>JAGWJU010000371.1 GCA_028865585.1 Elusimicrobiota bacterium
AGGCCGCAAGCGGCGTCGCTTCTTGAGCCCGGGCACCAGAAGGGACGGCAAAGGCGGCCAAGGCAAGAATACCGGTTATCAGCATGGCGTCCTTCAATATTGGCCGGAAAATGTTAAATTTTCAAGTCGGAATCACGGCAGTCTTGTATAATAACGCTCGCATGCCTTCAGTTTTCACGCGCGCCCGCACCTGGGCGATCGTCGGGGCCGTTGCCTTCGCTCTGCGGTTTTTTTTCGTGCTCTATCATCCCCCGCTCCCGCTTCAGGGAGACGCTCTCGGCTACAATGAATACGCCGTTCATTTGATGGAGACCGGCCGTTACGCGGATGATTCGGGGGATAGAGGCAGCCGCATGCCCGGCTATCCTATTTTCCTCGCCGCGGTCTATTCTTTGGCTGGGCGCACGCTGCGGGCGGTCCAAATCGCTCAATGCGTTGCGGGCGCTCTGACCTGCGTGTTCATCGCCCTGATAGCCGACAGCTTTCTTCCCGCCCCCTGGCCCTTAATTGCGGGGCTGACGGCCGCATGTTATTTTGATCTTATCGCGCCTTCCCGCTATATCCTCTCCGAAAATCTATACCAGCTTTTTATCGCGGGAGCCTTTGCCGGACTCTATCGCTTGTCCTGGAAACCCCTGCGCCGCTCCGCGGCTTTCGGAGCGGGCATCGCGGCGGCCTATTTTATGAGACCCGAGGCTCTTGTGCCTGGGATGGCTGCTCTGGCCTTGGCTCCATTGATTAAAGAACTTAAATTCGGCTGGAGCAAAAGCCTCGCCGCTGCGGCGATTACGGCGCTCCTCATCGCGCCATGGATTGCACGCAACAGGATTATTTTCCAACGCTGGATTCCCTCCTCGACGGCGGGCGGAGTCAACCTTTACTCCGGCCTCGCCCTGCCGCTCCTAAGCCGCGGCCTTATTTCCGAGCCGTTCTACGCTCCGCCGCCAAAAACGGGAGAACTGGCCGCCGGCGCGGCCTATACGGCTCAATTCAAGATCCTTTGGAGGCGCGTCGGAGCCGGCCGCCGAATCAAGGCATACGCGTTCAATTTCCTTGCGCTCTTCTATCCATTCTTGCCGGGTTATGACGCGACCTTCATGCTTCTTCTTCCTTTCTGGCTTGCCGCGATTTTAATCTCGTTCAAGCGCCCCCCTCTAATTCCGCTGTCCTGCGCCGTTATCTCCTCCATCGCCGTTTATACCGTTTTCGGCGGCCCGGTCTCACGTTATCGGCAGGAATACGCCCCAATTGCCGTCTGCCTTGCCGTGCTCGGAATTTACGAATTATGGCGGCGCAAACCGGAACTTCTAAAGCGCGCCGGGCCGGTCTGGGCCGCGATTAACGCGGCGATCTGGATTCTTCCCGCAAGCGCGCATCGCCTCATGATCCTCCTGCGCAACGCGGCGTTCCGCTAGTTCAAAGCGGCGCGCTCCCTCAAAGAGAGACGGGGCGCAGATTCATTTTCAGCCGGAAGGCCGCAAGGATTTATCTTCGCCGGGGCCCGTCGGCGAGAATAATTCCTTCCTTCAGGCTTATCCGCGGCCGCCACCCTGGAAGTGGTTTACCCTTGCTCCAAGGCTTCATGACCTCGCGGAAACGGTATGGCCGCGCTCCCCATGAAGCAGGAATATTCCTGCCCGCAACCCTGGCGTACAATTCAACGATTTCGCGCAGCGTCCGCGGACGCCCGCTCGACAAAGCATAGATCTCATGTCCGCGCGTTTTCCCGGCCAAAAGCCGCCGTGCCGCGACGAGATAGGCATCTGTAATGTCATCGATATGGACGGGGTCCAGCTTCTGCCTTCCACTCGATAAAATCAGC
>JAGWJU010000038.1 GCA_028865585.1 Elusimicrobiota bacterium
TCTCCATCGTCTCGCCCAAGCCGCAGACCACGCGCCACAGGATCCTGGGGCTCCT
Organism: Elusimicrobiota bacterium; assembly: GCA_028865585.1. Lineage (GTDB taxonomy): Bacteria > Elusimicrobiota > Elusimicrobia > UBA1565 > UBA9628 > JAGWJU01. Next base: position 56 of record JAGWJU010000038.1, read on the forward strand.
CAATGGGCCTTTCTATCAAATCGCCTTTCTTGATACGCCCGGCTTCATCACTCGCCCCAAGGATCCGCTGCAGAAGGCGCTCCGCCGCCACTCCGAGATCTCGGCGCGCGAAGACGCGGATATCTCCGTCATCGTGGTGGAACCGCGGACTCCGGCGTCGGCGCTCGACGATCTTTCTCTTCTCCGCCGTCCCGAAATCCCCGCCATTCTGGTTCTTAATAAGATTGATCTGGCCGCGGACGCGGCCGCCCAAGAATCGTCACTCGAAGCCTATCGGACGGCCCTCAATCCGGACGCCATCCTGCGCGTCTGCGCGCTCTCCGGAGCCGGAACGCCCCAGTTGATCAAGGAGATCGTCGCGCGGCTCCCCCAGTCGCCTCCGTTTTACCCTCCGGATCAAGCCTCCGATCGCTGGGAGCGCTTCTTCGCGTCCGAGTTCATCCGCGAGCAGGTCTTCGCGCTTTACCGCGAGGAAATCCCGCACGCCACGGCCGTAACCATTGAAGAGTTCAAGGAAAAAACCGGCCGAAAGGACGCCATCCGGGCCGTTCTCTACGTTGAAAAAGAAGGACAAAAAGGCATCATCATCGGAGCCAAGGGCGCGGCCCTGCACGAACTGCAAAAAAAATCGCGGCTTTCCATCGAGAAATTCTTGGGCCGGCCCGTCGAACTGGAGATCTGGGTCAAGGTCCGCAAGGACTGGCGCAAGGACCCACACGCCCTAAAGGAATTCGGATACTAATCCGGCCGCAGCCCTAAAGTCCCAAAATCTTCTAGGCCTTCTGCGGCGAAACTCGCTCCCAGAAGCCTCAAGCGCCGAACGTCCGAACGGCCTAAAATATTATCCGGAGGCTCAAACCATGAAGAAGCACATCTCCAGAACCGCTGCGGCCGGCTTGGCCGTCCTGATGGCCGCCGGCGCAGCCGGAGCCGCGCCTCTTGAACCCGTTGACGCAGCCGCAAATTTTTCTGCCGTGGACTCGCCCGCGGCAGAAGCCCTGGCCGGAGTGGAAATCGGCCGCATCACGCTGGGAGACCGCATCTCCGCGGGACTATCCTCGGCCATGAGCGAAGATTTCGCCCAAACGGAGGCCCTGCCGCCGTCCTCTCCGGATTTATTGCCGATTTCATTGAAGCGCGCGGCGGTTCCGCCCGGCTCCGCTCGGGCCGCGGAAAAAGGCGAGAAAGCTCCGTCGCATGCGGATGCTTCCGAACCTTCGACCGAGCGCGGACGCTCAACCCGCCGCAAGGAGAGGAAGGCAATGGCCTCGCCAATGACGGATGCCGCCCGCCTCGCACGGGAAATAAGAAAGTCGGCCCCCGGCGGCCGCGGAGAAAAACTGGACTCGTTTTACGATGGGGGCGACGGCGGGGCGGGGCTGCGGCGCGCCATACAAAAGGACAAGGATTGGATCAGCGTCGGCGTCAACGCCGCCAGCGTGGCCCGGGTGCTCAGCGAAGCCGACCGCCCGGAGACCGCCATTGAGCTGGCTCGCCGAGGCTTGCGGGCGCCCAATCACATCACAGCGGAATACACCGCCATGGCGTTGGGGCAAATCGCGCAAATCAAAGGCATGCGGCGGCACGCGGACAAAATCGCTTCCCTCTACCGCCTGGCCCTGCGCAAAAAGGACGTCGATGTGCGCCGATACGCCGCGCAGTACCTGGACCTCTTTGCCAAGGCTTTTTTAAAAACCCACCCCAAGATGGTCGCTGAAGTCTTCCGCATGGCGCTCAGGGACAAGGACGATTATGTCCACGGCTACGCCCTCCAAAACTTGGAGGAGTTTCCCGGCCTGCGGCGCTCGCTCGCCCGCTCAATCAAGCGGACGCGAGACGGGAACTAGACTAGTTTCCGCCGGAATTAACCAGGGCTTTGCGCAACTCGCCCGGCGTTGCCGGGCCTTGCGCCGGCGCGGAAGCTTCCGACGATTCGATGTAGGTGTATTCGTCCATAAGCTCCTGGTATTGGTTCAGCAGATCGGCTCCTTCCCTAGGCTTGATGTCCCCGGCCTTGACCTTGGCGTCGACGGCCGACTTGATGCGCTGGACGAGCTCGAAGTCGTTGTACTGCGTGTCGGAAAGGACCTCGCGCACCGTTTGTCCGCGGATGATTTCCTCCAGGTAATAGCCGCCTGGAGCCGTCTTGTCTTGAAAGACGTGGACCTCGTTGACGCGTCCGAAAAGGTTGTGGATGTCCCCCATGGTCGCCTGATAGGCGCCCATCAGGAAAACGCCGAGATAGTACGGCTCGCCGTCCTTGAGAGGATGAAGAGGCAGCGCGCCCCCGGCCTTGCGGTGGCAGGCGAACTGGGAGATTTTCCCGTCCGAGTCGCAGGTGATGTCGACGAGGGCGGCGTGCCGCGTCGGCTGTTCGTCCAGGCGCTGAAGCGGCACGATGGGAAAGAGCTGGCCGATGGCCCAACTGTCCGGCAGGGACTGGAAGAGCGAGAAGTTGCACAAGTACTGATCCTGCACGGTCTTGGAGAGTTCGAGCAGTTCCTCGGACGCGTCTTTGAGGCCCCGAGCGACCTTGTCGATTTCCAAGCACAGGCGCCAGAACAGGGTCTCCGCCAAAGCCTTGTCCGCGAGATCTAAAAACCCGAGCTTGAAGAGGCTAAACGCCTCGTCCCTCCGCTCCTGGCCGTCATGATAGCTCTGCAGCAGATTATCCTCGGATAAATCCTTGATGAGCTTCTGCATCTCGGCGACCGGTCCGCTTTTGCCGCCGCCGTTTGCCTCTTCGAGCCCGGCGCTGGTCTCGATGCAGCCGAAGACGTTGACCGCGAGCATGGAGTGGTGCGCGACCACCGAGCGCCCCGATTCCGTCACGATGTTGGGCTCCGGGACCTTTTCCTGGAGGCAGACCTCCTGGATGGTCGACACGACTCCTCCGACGTATTCCCGCAGGGAATAGTTCATCGAGCTGTCCACGGAGCTGTGCGTGCCGTCGTAGTCCACGCCGAGACCGCCGCCGCAGTCGAGATATTCCAACCCGAGGCCCATCTTCTTGAGCTTGGCGTAGACGCGGCTGCCCTCCCTGACCGCGTCCTTAATGGTCTTGATGTCGGTCACCTGCGAGCCGATATGAAAATGGAGCAGCTTGACGCAGTCGAGCATCCCGCTTTTTTCGAGGCCCTTAACGGCGTCCAGGATTTCCTGCGTGGTCAGACCGAACTTCGCGGCATGGCCGGTGGAGTATTTCCATTTTCCGCTGCCCTGGGTCTGGAGCTTGGCGCGCAAACCGATGAGCGGCCGCACGTCCAACTCCTTGGCGGCCTCCAAAAGCAAGGGCAGCTCCGCCGGCTTTTCGATGACCACGATCACTTTTTTCCCAATCTTGAGGCCCAGGGCGGCCAGGCGCATCATCGCCTTGTCCTTGTAGCCGTTGACCACGGTCAGGGCTTCGCCCTCCCCCATGGCCAGGACCGCCATCAGTTCACCCTTGCTGCCCGCCTCGAGCCCGTAGCGGTACTCCCGCCCCGCGTCGATAATCTCCTCCACCACCTCGCGCAGCTGGTTGACCTTGATGGGATAGACGCCGAAATAGCGGCCGGCATATTTCTTATCGGCGATGATCTTGGAGAACGTCTCGTTCAAAAGCTCGACGCGATGTCTCAGGATGTCCTGGAACCGGAAAAGCACGGGGAACCGGACGCCTCGCTGGGCGACGTCGTCGACGAGCCCTTTGACGTCGATGGCCGGTTCGGCCGAGCGGCGCGGATGGACGGAGAGGTGGCCCTTCTCGTTGACTCCGAAATAGCGCAGCCCCCAGCCCTTCAGATTGTAGAGCGCCGCCGAATCCTCAATCTCCCAGCGCCCGCTGGCTTTGTCCTTGCTCATCGTATTAATCGTCCTCCGCCTAGAGTTTAGCGAAAAAAAGGCACGCCCATCCGGACAAAAACAAAAGACCGCCGAGCGGAGTGATAATCCCGAGAATTTTATATCCCGTCACGCTGAGCGCGTACAGGCTTCCGGAAAAAAGCACGATACCGAAAACAAAACACCATCCGGCCGCGCAGACAGCCCGCGAAGAGGGGTTGACGTGCGCGAGCCAGGCTACGGCAAATAGGGCCAAAGCGTGATAAACCTGGTAGCGCACCGCCGTTTCATAGACCTCACGCATCGTCTGGCCCAGGACGTTTTTAAGGCCATGCGCGCCGAAAGCCCCCAAGGCCACGGCCAAGAACATCGCGGCGCTGCCGGCCTTGACCCAGAATCTCCACCCCCGGATTTCGATCATTGCGGGCCGCCTTTCCGGCACAGGTCCAGGAAGCGAATAAAATCCGCCGGGGGGGGTCTTCGGAAAGACAGGGTCTTGCCGCTGATGGGATGCTCGAAGCGCAGCGCGTAGGCATGCAGCATGAGCCGCGGCGGCCGCAGCTTCGCGTTTCGATCAAAATCGGGATCACCCGCCACGGGATGGCCCACGAAACCCAGATGCGCGCGAATCTGGTGGGTGCGGCCGGTCAGCGGCCTCGCCTCCACGTAGCTTGCGTCCGGAAGCTCTTCAATGAGTCGCAGCGCGGTCCGGGCCGGGCGCCCGAACGGCGTTGCCCTGATGCGCCTCGACCCGGTCAGGCGTCCGACCGGAGCGTCGATTTCCGACAAATTCTCCGGCACGCGGCCCCTCACAATGGCGCGGTAGACTTTCTCCACCTCCCGCTCCTCGAACGCCGAGGTCAAGCGGCGCCACGCTTCTTCCGTCTTGGCGGCGACGAACACGCCGCTGGTCTCCGCGTCCAGGCGGTGGACAATGCCGCAGCGCCCGACGCCCGAGGCAAGAACCTCCGGCCGATGCACGGCCATCAAACCCGCGAAATTCCGACACGTCTCGTCCTGCGCGGCGCGCGGATTCTTAAGCCAGCCCGGCCGCGTCGGATGCATGAGCAGGTCCGCGGGCTTGTCGAAAACCAGGACGTGCTTGTCCTCGTAGACGACTCTGGCTTCGAAATCGAAGCTTCGGTTCCAGGCGCGCTCCGGAAAACTCACGCTGACGCGCTCGCCCGGCTTCAAGCGGCGGCCGGGCTTGACCGCAGCGCCCCCGACCAAGACCTGTCCCAAGCGGATCATCTCTTGAAGCGCCGCGCGGCTGTGCCGCGGCATTTTTTGCGCGAGAAACTGGTCGAGCCGCACGCCGCCCCAATCCGCGACAAACTCCATGCCCGAACGCGCCAAGACTTTCATGATTTGCGGCGGATGGAAAGGAATATCCCGCCGGAAAGCGCCAAGAGTCCCAGGCAGAACGCCTGCGCCACGGTGATCCCGATGGGCAGCATCGTCACGTCCCCGCGGTAAAACTCAATCATGAATCGCAGCACCCCGTAGGACGCCAAGTAAATCGCGCAGACCGAGCCGCGGGGGAGCTCCTTTTTCTCGACGCGGCCGATGACGAAGAAATAAAGCGCCAAGCCGATGGCCAAATCGCCGAAAGCCTCGTAGAGCTGCGTGGGATGGACGAGTCGGCCCAGGAACAACGGATTGATCTGCGAGAGCGGGTTGGTGAAGGTCACGCCCCAAGGCCACGGGCGGGACATCGGCAGGCCGTAGCAGCACCCGGCCGCGAAGCAGCCCCAGCGGCCGAAAAACTGCCAGAACGGCACACCTAGACAAAGATAATCCGCCAGATTAAGAAATGGAATTTTCTTCCACCGGCAAAACCCGTAAACCGCGAGCAGGACGGCGACGAACGCGCCCATGACGGCGAAGCCTTGTCCGAAGGCGAACGCGTCTTTCCAGAAATTCGGGTTATGGATGCCGACGTCTTCGAACTGATCGAGGATCCGTCCGCCGAGGAAGGCGCTTACGATTAAAATATTGACGAGAAGCCAGAGATCCTCCTCGCAGGCCAGGCCCATCTTAGCCCAGCGGCGGCGCCAAAAGAAAACAGAAAAGACGCCGCCTACGGCGATCATCACTCCGTAGGTGAAAAGACGAAACTGTCCGAACTGCAGAAGGACCGGATGCATGGGCGGCGGAAATGATTATACGACTTTAGGCGCCGACCAAACGCATGAAGTCGTCGAGATTTTTGCGGGCGGCGGAAAGGTAGGCGTTGCTGCGCAACTGCCGCCCCACGGTGTCGCTGGCGGCCGGAGAGTAGTTGTGGCCGGGCCAGACCACCGTTTCCGGAGACAGCTCGGAAATTTTTTTAAGGCTCCCGGCCATCGCCTCCGGATCGGACGTCGGCAAATCCACGCGCCCGCAGCCGTCGATAAAGAGCGTGTCGCCGGTCAAAATCCGCCCCGCGACCGAAAGGCACTGCGACCCCGCCGTGTGTCCGGGGGTATGAAGGAAGGAAACCTCGACTTTGCCGACGCTGGTTTTTTCGCCGCCCGAGACAGGCCGCAAGTTCCCGCCGGCGGCTTTTACGAGCGCGGGCGCGTCATTTTTGTGCGCGTAGATGGGCACGTCCGCCGCCTTAAGCAGATCGCCGATGGCGCCTACATGATCGAAATGGTTGTGGGTCACGAGAATAGCGGCGAGCCTGGCCTCGCGCTTGCGGAGAACGGCCAAGATAGCCTCGGCCTCCCAGCCCGGATCGACAATGGCGCACTCGCGGCTGTTTTCATCGCCGATAAGATAGACGTAGTTCGCCATCGGCCCCAGCTCAATTTGCTCGAAGATCACTGCGCCGCCTCAGGGAGCGGCGGGGGGCGGAGGAGGAAAGCGGTATTCGATTTCCCCTTTCTTGACGTAGCCAAGCTGAACCCGAGCCAAACGCTCCAAGGAGGACCCCCCCGCGGAAATAAGCTTCAGGCGCTCCGACAGCCGCGCCTGCCGGCTGCTGAGCTGCGTGATTTCCCCGCGCAGCCGCCGCAATTCGAGGAAATTTCCGACCAAGCTTCGAAATCCGCCGTTCCCTAAAAAAACGGCGAGAATCGCGGCGGAGATCAGGAGACGAGGCCAGTGGTCCTTGAGGAACGAATGCGCCCGCTTCACGGCCTAGAACTTGCCCTGCAGCAGCTTTTTGCCGGCCTCCATCAGGCCGCCCAAGGCTTTGGGCGTGGAGGCTTCGGCGTAGACCCGGACGGCGGACTCCGTGCCCGAAGGCCGCAGGCCAAGCCAGCTGCCGTCCCTAAGGATGAACTTAAAACCGTCCGATTCATCGATGCGCCAGACCGAGCCGCCGGCCAAGTCCAACGGGGGCTTGACCCGAAGCCGCTCCTGGACCTCGATCATCTGCCGCAGTTTCTCGATGCGGAAATTGATGCGCGCGCTGCAGAAATGGCCCACGCGCTTGAAAAGGCGGTCCCGGACCGCGGACAAGGGCTTCTTCTCCCGCGCGACGAGCTCCACCATAAGCAGGCATGCCAGAATGCCGTCTTTCTCCGGGACATGGCCCTGGATGGACAGCCCGCCCGACTCCTCGCCGCCCAGGATGAAATGCCCGGTGCGCAAAAGCTCGCCGATGTACTTGAATCCGACCGGAGTCTCCCTGGTCTCGAGCCCGTAGGATTTGGCCACGGCGTCGACGAAATGGGACGTCATCACGGTCCGGGCGACCTTGCCCTTCATTCCCTTGTGCGCGACCAAATGTTCCAAAGCCAGCGCCAAGACGTCGTTGGGGCCGATCCACGTCCCGCCCGCGTCTAAAATTCCAAAGCGGTCCGCGTCGCCGTCCATCGCCAGTCCCAGGGACAGTTTTTTCTTGCGCATGACGGCGGCCAGGTCCTGCAGGGACTCCTCCGTCGGCTCGGGAGAGCGTCCGCCGAAGAGCACGTCGCGGTTCGTGTTGATCTCGACCACCTCGACGCCCAGGCTTTCCAGGAAGGGGCCCAAATAATGGCGGCCCGCCCCGTGCAGGGAGTCGACGCCGACTTTCAAGCGGGCGTTCTTAATGGCCTTCAAATCCAGCAGCGAGGAAATTTTGCGCAGGTAGCCCTTGCGAAACTCCTGAGGCTCAACTAAGGACTCCCGGACGGCCTTGTCCCAGGCCATGATGCGGGGCGACTGCTCTCCCAAAAACTCGATGCGGCGCTCCAAATCGTCCGTCACCGCCGGAGTTGCGGCGCCGCCCCAGTACGGCATCCACTTGACGCCGTTGTAGTAGGGGCCGTTGTGCGAGGCCGTAATCATGGCGCCGCCCACGGCCTTGCGCTCCAGAACGGCCCAAGCCAGCGCCGGCGTGGGGACTTCCTCCTGTGAAAAATAACTCTTGACCCCGGACATGGCCAAAACGCCGGCCAACTCCTGCGCGAACTCATGGGACAAGAACCGCGTGTCGTAGCCCACAACCACCTCGGGGACGACCGGAGGCTCGCCCTTGATATGGGACTGATAATCCGGGCTCAGAATTCCGGTTTCCGGATTCTCCTTCACGAACCCGGCGATGGCGTGCGCCACGCGCCGGACGTTCTGAAAGGTGAACTCCTCCGAAATAACGGCCCGCCAGCCTGATGTGCCAAACTTAAGCATCGGCGGAATCTTACAAAATGAATTCGAAGAGAGGCAACCGGGATTTTTCAACCGCAAATCGCGTTGACATCTTCCATCCAAGAGTCCTAAGCTCTCAAGCCGCAGACCATGCAGCGCAGAAACCGAGACTTTGCCGTGGCCGTCCTCTCCTTTATAGGGCTCTGGGCCTGCGCTAATTTCTACGTCTTCTCCGGCCGGGTCAACTCCTTCGGCACGCCCGCCTTGCCCGGCTACGCCGCCGTCGGGCACATCTGGGAGATGGTCTATCAGGAAATTCCCGTTCGCTGGACCGCGGCCGACATCATCCGCGCGGGCTATTTCCCCTCCTGGACGCCCTACCCGGAGGGCGGCACGCCGCTCATCGGCAAGATGCAGAACGCGATTTTCTATCCCTTCCACATCCTT
>JAGWJU010000372.1 GCA_028865585.1 Elusimicrobiota bacterium
GTTCCCCACGTGATCGACAAACAAGAATCCCTTGCCGGCGTTGACCGCCTGCCTGGAGGATATCCTGCGCCCCTGCACGCCGACGCGGAAATGCCGAACTTCTCCGAGGCGCCGTTGGAGCACGAACCGGGCGTAGTGCGGCGCTTCCGTGATTTTAGCGACGAACGCGCCGCCGCTTCTGGAGGCGCCGCCCTGATTCAATTCGTAGACGCGCTCAAAAAGCTTCTCGCAGCGCCGGGCGGACAAGCCCGTCAGCCCCCGGCCGCGGCCCATGGGAACAAGCAGAAAAATTTCCCAAAACACGGCCCCCATATCCTGTACCAGCGTGATCATCTCCTCTAGGCGAGGCAGATTCCACGCGCCGAAGCAGGTGTTGATTTGAAGAGGCAGTCCCGCTTTTCGAACCTCGGCCGCCGCGGCGATGGTTCGGGCGAACGCTCCCGGCACGCCGCGGAAGGAGTCGTGGAGTTCGGCATTGGGCGCGTCCAGGCTCAGCGCCAACTGATCGAGCCCAGAGTCCTTAAGAGATTCCAGCCTCGCCCTGGTCAGCCCAGGGGTCGCCGCGGGAATCGCGCCCGTATGCAGGCCGCGCATTTTCGCTCGGCGGACGAATATTTCCAGGTCGTCGCGGTTCAGCGCATCGCCTCCGGAAAAGACCATGATTTTAGCCAGCGCCGCGGCTTCATCGACAGTCCGCAAGCCCTCCTCGGTATTGAGCTCGCCCGGATCGCGGCGCATCTCGGCCTCGGCGCGGCAATGCCGGCAAGCCAGCGCGCAAGCCCTGGTCGTTTCCCAAATAATCAGAAGCGGGGAGCGATCGAAATCCAACTCGCCAGAGGAGGACCGGGGCGCGGGCTTGACGTTCACTCAGCCAGCCCCCCGAAATGCTGGGCAGCTCGCAGGATGTCCATGGTCGTAACGATGCCGGCCAGCCGGCCAGCGCGCGTAATGATGACCCGATGGACCTTCTGAACGAGCATGATGCGGCTTATCTTATCCAGAGGCTCGCTCTCATCCGCCTTGATGACTCGCCGAGTCATCAAATCCCGGACCAGCGCGCGCCCACCGTTGGTCGGCAAGCGAACATCCGGTTCGGAATCGGAATAAAAATCAGCAAGCTTTGCGGCCTTGGTTTCCAAATAGCGCACCAAATCGGTCTGGGAAATGACGCCGACAAGCTGACCGCCGGCGCCAATGACGGGAGCTCCCGTAATATCGTGGGCGATAAGCGTCTTGATAGCGCTCCAAACGTCTTCCGTTTCGTTAATCGTGACGACGTCGGAACTCATCACGTCTCCGGCCGTCAGCGGCGCCGCCTTTTTCTCTAGCATCGCTCCCCCTTAATTGTCGTCCTGCAAGCTTGGCCTTAGGAAATACTCGGCCCCGAGGCTTTGGGCCAAGGCACGGACGGCCTCCGGCGCGGCGCCGATTCCTTCAACCGCCGTCACCCGAGTCTCGAAACCAGCGGCCACGCATTCCTTGATAAAAGAAACCACATCCTGAAAACAATTCCTGTACGCGGGCGCCGGGCGCTGAATGTGCTTCCAGTCCTCGGAATTAGCCGCGTTAAGACTGACGGAAACGGCCTCTATATGATCCTTCAAGTCCGGCACGATGCTCCGTTTCCAGATGGCGTTGCCGAGTCCGACGGTATTAAGACGCCGGCGCAGACCCGGGAACTCGCGCGCCATCTCCGCCCCGACTGCGCGGATGACGTCCAAACGATAGGTCGGCTCGCCGTAGCCGCAAAACACCAACTCCTTGACGGGCTTGGCCGCCGCAGCCTCCCTGGCGGCCGGCAAAATCTCCTCAAGGGGCG
>JAGWJU010000373.1 GCA_028865585.1 Elusimicrobiota bacterium
ATTTCCCGGCCCTTCTGGAAAACGACGGCCGTTCGCCCGAGGCGATGGCCATCTGCACGGCATGTCCGCTCGTGCCGTCCACCTTTTCATACAGATCGCTGAATTGCGAGCACATTCGGGGGTTGACCTCGATGATGTGGACGGACTCTCTCCCGGCGTTGTAAATCATCTCCACGTTGAAGCACCCGTCGTCGAATCCGATGGACGACATCAGTCTGAGGGCCAGGCTTTCCATCCGCTCCTGGATTGGGAGCGGCAAGCGGGACGGATATTCAAAACGCTCAAAGCTGAGCGTGCCCGGATACATCACCGAATCGACGACGCCCATGATCTCCAGGCGGCCGCGGTGCGCGAAGCCCTCGACGGTGACTTGGGCGCCGCGCAGAACTTCCTCCGCGATGAAATAATTCGCGTGCATTTTAAAATCAGTATAGGCTTCAATCAGGCAGTTGAACGGCCGCAAGGCGATGAGTCCGCCCAGGCGTTCCAGAGGGGAAAGTTTTATAAGCTTCGCGAGTTCCCGCTCGTTTCCGGCTTCCCCGGCGAACATGGACAAAGTGGCTTTGACCGGCTTGACGAAGATCGGAAATTCCAGCGGCGCGCGGCGCGGCGAGAAGCCGAAAGCATCGATAAGGCCGAAAGCGGGCGCGGCTTCGGGGACGATGTCGCGCTGCTTGAGGCGGCACAGATACTTGTGCTGGCACACAATGGCCTTATCCACGGCCGGTCCCGGAAGCCCCAGTTCCGCGGCTATGGCCGCCGCGGCCAAGGATGCCGGATAATCGTGCGTGCCGACTATTCCCGCGACACCGAGTTCGCGTCCCAGCCGCACGGCCTTGGCGATGAAGCGCAGAATGTCGAACCGGACTCCGATGAGAAGAGGGTGGGTTTGATAGAACGCCATTGGAACCGGGATGAATTCGTATTTTGCCTGAAGTTCAGGCCTGTCGATTCCCTTGACGTCCCAGGCGCTGGGAGCCAGAAGCAAAATCCGTTTTTTCATCGCTCTCCATCCGCCGTTAAAGCGCCGCACGCCGGATAAAACTCGATGATCTCCTCCTCATTGCCGGTCGGGACGACGGCCAAAAATTTCACGGCAAACCGCCGGGGTCCGTGCGGCCCGCGAAAGGATAGATTCCAGCCTCGCCGATAAATGGTATCGCCAGCATCCAGGGCAGGCTCCAGCTTCGGCGGTCCCGGAAATCGGAGATGCCGATGATCATCTCCTCGTGCCCTGAGGCGGGCCGGCTGCGGTAGGTCCCGAACATTCGGTCCCACCATGGAAGGTTGAATCCGAAGTTGCTGTTGGTCTCCCGAACGAGGATCGAGTGGTGCACCCGGTGCATGTCCGGCGTAACCACCAGGAGCCGCAGCGTCCGCTCGAGGCTCTGCGGTATTCTGATGTTGCCGTGGCTAAACATCGAAGTCCCGTTGAGAAGAATCTCGAAGGCAAGCACCGCCGCCGGAGGCGGACCAAGGAATGCAACAACGGCCAACTTGATGAGCATGGAAAGCGCTATCTCGATAGGGTGAAAACGCAGGCCCGTGGTGACGTCGAAATCCAGATCGACGTGGTGCACGCGATGAATCCTCCAGAGAATCGGCACCGCATGGAACATCACGTGCTGGAGATAGATGGCCAGGTCCATCGCCATGACACTCAAGAGCAAGGCCGGCGCTTGCGGCAGAGGAAAGTTGTTGAGCAGCCCCCAGCCGCGCGCCTGGCCTAATTGCGCCAGCACGACCGCCGTGACGGGCAACAACCAGTAAACCAGGGCCGTGTTGAGGAAAACGATCCCGAGATTGCCGGTCCAGCG
>JAGWJU010000374.1 GCA_028865585.1 Elusimicrobiota bacterium
CGCTTGGGTCGACACGGTCGCGATGACAGATCCGTTGACCAGGACCTGCATTTGATACTGGGTGCCTGCGGGATTCCCGTTGGAGGTCCAGGCTCCGATAAAACTGCTGTCGTTGAGGACGATGAGAGGCGGCGACACTCCTCCGGGAACGGCGGCGAGCGTGTATCCGGTCGCGACCGCGGACAATGGGCCCTCGCCTTGCGGGGTGACGGCGCTGACTTCCACGGAACGGATCGAATTGGTGGAGAGCCCTATATCAGCGAAGGAAGTGGCCGTGGGGGTCGCGATGACGACGGTCGGAGCCGTGGCGTTGTAGACCTTGTAGTAGTTGACGGAACCGCCGGGGCTCGTCCAAGTCCACTGGATGCAGGTGGTGCCGTCAATAGCGCAAGGCGTTCCCGCGACGCTGATGACGGAGATGGTGGTTCGGGTCGAGGCGACGTTGCTGAAGCCGGAGAAAATCCCGCCAAGCGAAGCGGCTCGAACGCGGAAGTAGTAAGTGGTGTTGGGCAGGAGCGGCGAGATGGTCGCCGTGCTGGCGCTTAAATTGTCGCCGATGGAAATGGGCGTTGAAAATGAAGCGGTGAAATCATCGGTCGAATCGGAGACCTCATAAAGGGTTCCAAGAGAATTTTGATTGGAATTCCAAGTGAGGACCACCGAGGTTGGGGTTACGGAGGAAACGGCTAGCCCCAAAGGCTGCGCCGGCGGGGTGTAAACGAGGGTCGAGGTCGAGGCGGGGCCTTCTCCGGAAAGAGTGTAGGGTGCGACGGTGATTTGCGCCGTGGACGATGGCGCAAGACTTGATTGAGTGAAGCTAAACGGTGAAGCGCCCGCCGCCGACACGGTCGAAAGGAAAAGGCCGCTGGTAGCGGAGTAAACGTCGAAGCCGTCGGCCGTTGGCCCGGAGCCCGCCGACCACGACCAAGTCCAGACGATGCTGGAGCTGTAGACCGTGTCGGCCATGCCGGTCGGCGCGGCCGTGGGTTTGGGCGGACCGGCCTGAAGAACGACGGCATTCGAGTATTGGGCGTTGGAGACGGTCCTGAGCCCGTACCACCCGTAAGGAAGCGAATGGGCGGAGGCGGGAGACGTTACGGTGAGCGAGGAATTCATGGTCGACCAAGAGGTGTTGACGCCGCCGCCGTCGGTGTAGATGTCCGTGGTCAGGTCAACGGAGAAGCCGCTGTCACCCTGCGAGGAGCTCCCGCCGGAGGAGCCTAGGGCGTCAAGCACCATCCTGGGCGCGTAAAAGGACGAGTTGAGCGGCCCGCCGCCGCCGCCGCTGGCTTCGGTGTTCCCCTCGAAGTTCTGACCGGTAACCGTAATGCCGGTGGCGCGATCAAACAGCGACGGAGTTGCCGCAGTGATGGAAGACTGCCGCAGGCTCGAGGTCGTGCCGCTTTCGGCGTCGGGCGTCTGCGAGAAGTACATGACCTCCGTACTGGCCAGGTCGCTTGAGCCGCTGTATCCCCCCATCACATGGACGTTTCCGTCCGGCGTCAGGATGGCGGCCTGGTAGGCCCTGGCCGCGGTGAGCGTGGTCAGATTGGTCCAGCTTTGTGTTTCCTCGCTGTAGATTTCTACGGAGTTCAATGCCGTGTTGGAGGCCGTGATTCCTCCGGCGACCACGACCTGGCCGTTGGGTAGAAGAGTGGCTGTATGATTGAAGCGGGCCACGTTCAGAGATCCGGTTACGGAGAAGGTTCCAGCGCCCGGATTATAGAGGTAGGCGGCCGAGGTTTCCCCGGATCCCGTGTCTCCTCCGGCGATGAGAACCTTCCCATCGGGCAGCAGCGTCGCGCTGTGAT
>JAGWJU010000375.1 GCA_028865585.1 Elusimicrobiota bacterium
GGATCATCTCGCCTTGGACGTTGCGCACCCAAATCTTCTCGATGTCCGCCACCGTGAGGTTTTGATCGGCCATGAGCTTGACCTGGATGTCGTCGCGGTGCCCCGCGGAATCGGTGTACTTGTTGGGCAGGAGCTTCATGCCGCCGACCAAAGCCGAGATGGTGTCCGTGATGGTGGTCACGGGAACGCCCATGCGCGCGGCCTTGGCGCGGTCGGGATAAATCTCGGTCTCCGGCATGTCCGGGTTGTAGTCGGTATCTAGGTCCGCCATCAGGCCGGAGGCTTTGAGGCGCTTGAAAATTTCCTGCGAGTAGCCGACCAGCTTGCCCCACTCGGGCCCTTCCACCTCGAATTCGATGGGATAGCCCCTTTGGGCGCTGAACCCCACTTGGGAGAAGTCCAGCATCGCCACGCGCTGCACGCCGGGCACCGCAGCCAGCTGTCCGCGCAAATACTGCATGAACTCCTGCTGCGTCGGCCGGTGCGTAAAAGGCGCCGCGATCGGCCGCTTGGAAGGGTCCTTCATGACCACGAAAAGGATGCCCTGGTTGACCAATCCGCCGCCGAAGCCGCCCACCGCCTGATAATAGCCCCTGACCTCGGGCCGCGCCTCGAGCACTTTCTCGGCCTTGGCGAAAACGCCGTCGGTGTACTCCAGGGACGAACCCATCTTGGTGTAGAGAGTCACCAGGAACTGGCTCTGGTCCTGCGGGGGCACGAACTCCTTGCGCAGGTATTTGGCGATGCCGTAGGAAGCCACCGTCAGCAGGAAAGCCGTGATGATGACCGTCCAGCGCCTATCGAGGCACCACGCCAGGGCCCGCTTGTAGCCTATCGCCAGCCGCTCCATCCCGTGGTTCATCCAGCGCGTGACGGCGTTCTCGCGGCCCACGGACAAGAACTGCGAGCAGCGCATGGGCGCCAGCGTCAGCGCCTCCAGCAGGGAAAGCAGGATGGCCACGGACATCGCGACGCCGAACTGGAAGAAGAACTTGCCCACGATGCCGCTCATGAAGACCACGGGCAGGAAAATCGCCAGAATCGCCAGCGAGGCCGCGACGGCCGCGGTGGTGATTTCCCGCGCGCCCACGATGGCGGCCTGCACGCGGGGCAGGCCGTCCTCGTTGTATCGCGCGATGTTCTCCAGCATCATGATGGCGTCGTCCACGATGATGCCGATGGATAAGGATAGGGCTAAAAGCGTAAAGCTGTTCAATGTGAAGCCGAAGGCGTTCAAGAAGATAAAGGATCCGATGACGGAAACGGGGATGGCCATCACCACGTTGAAAGCCGAAGACCACGAGCCCAGGAAGAGGTAGCAAACCAAGGAGGTGAACAGTACGGCCAGAATCAGCGTAAAGACCAGGTCGTTGATGGAAGCCTTGATGAATTTGGTGCGGTCGACGACCACGCCCATGTGCATGCCCTTGGGCAGGATGGACTGCAGTTCCTGAATCTTCTTCTTGACCGCCGCGGCGATGTCCACGGAGTTGGTGCCATGCTGCTTAATGACGCCTACGCCGATGGTCGGGAAAATGCCGTCATAGCGGGAGATGCGGCGCAGGTCGTCCGTGCCTTCCTCGCACTTGGCCACGTCGCCGAGTTTGATGCGCTTCCAGACCTCGCCCAAGCCCTGCCGGGTCGGGATGATAAGCTGGTCGCACTGCTGGGCGTTCTTAAACTGGGAGTGGACGCGAACGTAGGTTTCCGTCGGGCCGTCGTCCTGGTAGCCCGTGGGCGCCAGTTCGTGCTCGGTGTCCACCGCGTTGATAATGTCCTGCACGGTGATTTCGCGCCGGGTCATCTTCGTG
>JAGWJU010000376.1 GCA_028865585.1 Elusimicrobiota bacterium
CCCTCGGCCCGTAGACCGCGGCCGCCGGAAACTCCGTAAAAATCTCAAGCGCTCTTTGAGTCAGGGCCGCCGCGTGCTCGCGCAAGGCCGAAAAACCAACGCGGTTTAAGTAGTCCAGGGCGGCGGAAAAAGCCGCGGCGGCCGCGATGTTGGGCGTGCCGGCTTCGAACTTGTAGGGAACGGCGTTGGGCGTGAAGCCCTCCCACGCGACGCGCTCGATCATGTCGCCGCCGCCCAAGAACGGATCCATGGCCTCCAGAAGCTCTTCCTTGGCGTAGAGCACGCCAAGACCAGTCGGCCCCAGCATCTTATGCGCGGAAAAGGCCAGAAAGTCGCAGTCCCAGGCCGCGACGTCCGTCGGGTAGTGGGGCGTCCACTGGGCCGCGTCCACCAAGGTCCTGGCGCCGCGGCTCTTGGCGAGCGCGATAAGGCCGGGGACGGGGTTGAGCGTCCCCAAAGCGTTGGAGGCGGCCGTGAAGGCGACGAGCTTTGTTTTGGCGGTCATCAAGGCCGGCGCGGCCGCCAAATCCAGGCGGCCGTCCTCGGTGACGGGAATAAAGCGCAGGCGCGCGCCTTTTTCCTTGGCCAGCATCTGCCATGGGACCAGGTTGGAGTGGTGCTCCATTTCGGTCAGCAGAATCTCGTCGCCCGCGGAGATGAATTTGCGCCCCCAGGAGTGCGCGACGAGGTTGATGGACTCCGTCGTGTTGCGCGTGAAGACCACGGTCTCGGGCTTGGGCGCACGCAAAAACTCGGCCGTCTTGCGGCGGGCGGCGTCCATCAGAGCGGTGGCCTCGTCCGAAAGCGTGTGCACGCCGCGATGCACGTTCGCATTGTGCTTCTCGTAGAACTCCGCCAAAGCCGCGATGACCTGCTTCGGCTTCTGAGTGGTGGCGGCGTTGTCGAGGTAGACGAGAGGCTTGCCGTGCACGGTGCGGCTTAAAATCGGAAAATCCCCGCGAATCCTGCCGACGTCGAGCATTTTAGTCGCCCTCTTCCGGCCCGCCCAAACGCCGGGACAAGGCCGCGCGCAAATCCTCGGGCTTGATCGAGTCGAGCATCTCCCGAGCGAAGGCGCGGATCAAGAACGCGCGCGAGCGCTCCTCGCTGATGCCGCGCGAGCGGAGATAAAACAGCGCGTCCTCGGGAAGCCGCCCGATGGTCGAACCGTGCTTGCACTGCACGTCGTTGGCGAAAATCCGGAACTCGGGCTTGGTGTTGACCCAGCCCTTCTCGGAGAGCAGAAGGTTCTTGTTGTAGACCATCGCGTCGGTCTTCTGCGCTTGGGGCGCGACTTCGACGATGCCGCGAAACGCCGCCTGCGCCGAGCCGTCAAGAACCCCTTTATAAAGCTCGCGGCTCGTGCCGTGCGGCGCATCGTGCCTGATGAGCGTGTGGTTGTCGACGTGCTCTTGCCCGTGGACGGCGTAAAGCCCGTCCATGACGCACTCCGCGCCCTCGCCCTCGATGACGCCGTCGAAATCGTTGCGCACGAGCTCGCCGCCGAAGGTCAGGGCGCGGGAATGGAAGCGGCTGCCGCGCGCTTGGCGCAGAAGGCCCGCCGTGGTCTCGAAGGTGCGCGCGCCTGCGGAAGCGGAAAATGTTTTTGAAACCGGTTCCTTGCCGCTGGCGCCGGCCGTTGGTATGCGGCCGGCGCCGCCGGCTTGAATTTGGCAATAGTCCAGCTGGGCGTCTTCGGCCAAACGGAACACGGCGGTCCGGTTGCGCCAGGTCGTTCCGGAGCCGCTTAAAACCGCCGATTCCTCGATGATGGCGGCGCGCGACGACGGTCCCAGATCCGCGATAAC
>JAGWJU010000377.1 GCA_028865585.1 Elusimicrobiota bacterium
GCGGTCGAGGCGGAAAGTTGAGCGCGGCTGAGGCGCCAGACCTTTTCGAGCGATCCGCAGCCGCACTGGGCGCGCCGCTCTCCGCCGCGCAGATGGAGCTCTTTGGCCGCTATCTCGAGTTCACGCTGCAGTGGGCGCAAAAAGCCAACTTGACCGCGGACCTGGAGCCGGGGAAAATCGCCCTGCGCCACTTCTGCGACGGCCTGGCCGCCGCGCGCCTCTTGAGCGAATGCGCGCCGGGTCCCGCACCCAAGCTCGCCGACGCGGGCGCCGGCGCGGGCTTCGTCGGAGTCTCGCTCAAGATCGCGCGCCCGGAAATCGAGATGACGCTCATCGAGCCCGCGCAAAAGCGCTTTGATTTCCTGAATCTGCTGCTTTTAAAGCTCGGCCTCAAGGGCTTGAAGGTCGCGCGCAAGTCGCTACCCAGGGACTGCGGTTCGCTCTCGGGCGCATTCGATTTGGTTTTAGAGCGCGCGCTGGCGCCCATGCCGGATGCGCTTTCCATGTGCGCGCCGCTGGTCCGGCAAGGGGGATTTCTCGCCGCCTTTCAGTCCGCGCCGGCGGACGCGGCCGAGAAAGCCCTGTCCCGGCGGCTGGATTTGCTCTCGCTAAGATTGGTAAAGTCGGTGCCGTACCGTCTGCCCCAAGAGGACAAGGACCGGTATCTGGCGCTGTTTAAAAAGCCCGCCCAGGAGATGAACTGACATGCAGATGCTCAACCGCTACTTCTCGCCCTTCGCCCTCTTCCTCATTCTCTCCGCCGTCTATTTCAGCGATCCCGATCCATCCGCCTACCGCGCCTCCTTGATCATCCTGGCGCTGGCCTTCGCGGTCAACTGGTGGCTCACGGCCAACACCTACCGCTTCATCCGCTGGGCCCGGCGCATGCGCCAAATCCAGATTTGGCTCAACTTCGCGTGGGCCGTCCCATTGTTCTATCTGCTCCAGCCCTACTGGGCGCCGATGTGGCTTCTGTTCGTCATGGCTCCGGTGACCGCCGCGCTCTACGCCGGCTTCTGGGAGACGCTTTTGACCGCCTTGGCCGCCGACGCCACCATGCTCGCCATCTATTACTCCCGCGGCGTCTTCGCCATGGGCTCGGCCGAGGCCGGCATGGCCGCGACGCAGGCGCTCTTCATCGTGGTGGTGGCGCTCTTCATCAACGGCCTGGCCACCGCCTCCCTGCGCCTGCGCGACGCCAGCCAGGGATAGCCGCGGGCGGCCCGCGCCGTGGAAGTCCTCTCCCGCATCCGCCTCCTCATCTGGCTCCTGCTGCTTTCGCTCTGGGGCCTGATGGTCTACCAGTATCTGGGCGGCGGGGGATTCGAGTGGCCGGTCTTGAGCGGCGTCTCCAGGAACTACTCGCCTCTCTCGGAAGTCACCACCACGGGCAAGTTCATCGCCGGGGAAAATCACTTCGCCCAGCCGCCCCAGGGGCAGGGCCAAGCCGGCGGCCCGCCCGCGGAGCTCATGTTTCCGCAGCCTCCCGCCGGCGCCGTGGGGGTGGCGGAACCCCCGCCGCCGGCCGCGCAGAACTCGTCCAAGGCGGCGCCTCCGCCGGCGGCCTCCAACCAGCCGACGTCCGTCCCGCAGCTCTCCGGCGAGAAGCTCACCCGCCCCACGCTCATCCCGCCGAGCTTTACCCGCACGCTCACCCGGCATTTCGTGGTCTACACGGAAGGCCCGCCGCCTAAGAGTTTCCTCAATATGATCGAGCTTCTGCACGGCAACCTCATGATCGACTTGTCGGCCTTCTCGCCCTGGGCTTTCGATCAGCGCGTGACCGTGGTGCTTTTC
>JAGWJU010000378.1 GCA_028865585.1 Elusimicrobiota bacterium
GAGCTCGTCAAACAGCATCCGGTTGTAGTCGTCGCGGGACATCTCGACGTTTGTCGTGCCGACTCGGCGGTAACCCTTGCCCTGAAAGGTGTAGGGCCGCCTCGAACCCCGATCAACGGAAACGGCTATGGCCTCGCGGCCGTTGTCGACCGGGATGCGCTCTACGGCCGGAAATGCCGGCGGCTCGATCATCCGCAGGTACGCGGCCACGTCATCGACCGTCTTGTCCGTCACCTCTTGGCCGGCAATTTGTCCCTTGGCGGCCACTCCGAAAATGACACGGCCGCCCTTGTGGTTGAGCATGGCGCAGACGGCCTTGGCGGCCTCGCCGCGCTGGCCGGTCGTGGCCTTAAATTCCTGGGTCTCGGACTCGCCCCGGGCCACCCACTGTGCAAGTCGGTCTTCAGCGGTCTTCATTCGGTCTCAACCTGATGATTCGTATGGGAAAACGACAAGTGAGTCTAACAAAAATGATGCCGCCTGTCTTAGGGATGGAGCCCTTTGGTTGGATTTGGAAGGTGCGCGATATGCCTCTGGAAATTATCCGAATAAGCTCTTATACTCAAGAGATTCGACATGAAGCACAAAACGCGAATCGGCGCCTCGACCCGTGCCGTCCTGGCCGAGCTCGTGGACTTGGTTCTGGACGATTTCGAGAGGCGCACGCCGCCTCCGCCCACCGGCTTGGTCACTGGGCAATGGATAGACGAATCCCGACCGCACCTGGAATTGGCCATCGCCGAGACCATGAAGCTCGTAATCAACGTCCCGCCACAATTCCGCGACCATTTGGAGAAACTTCTGCGCGACATCGTCATGGAGAGCTGGAAAATCACGAACCAGCAGCTGCGGCCGCGAGCCTGGGTGGACAAGTTTTGGGCGGCTGAAACGGACGCGGATCGGGAAAGAATCTTCATGTCCGCGGTCAAGTACAACGCCCTGGAAGCGAAACGGAAGAAAGAGGAAGAGGAGAAGCGCTTCGTGTCCCTCGATGCCCTGGAAGAGCGCGCACGGGACGCCTGGGATCATGGCGAAATGCCGGCCCAGCCCGTGCCGTCCGTGACCGAGAACCTGGAAGCGGGCCTCTTGAAAGAGAAGCTTCACGTGGCCATGCTGGAGCTTCCCATTCTCCTGGCCGTCATCGCCTACATGATGCTTGGGGCCGAGGGCAACGCCTCCAAGCTGGGCCGCTATCTGGACATTCCCCAGAAACAGATGTCCCGCCACCTAGCCAAAATCCGCGAAGTCTTCCGGCGCCACGGCCTGAACCCCGCCGCCTAGGTCCCTGTCTAAAACCGCGTCCTGACCCCGTTATATAAGTAGGGGGAGCTTTATGCCAGTGGTCCGGGGACTGGTACAAACAGTGGTTTTCAAAACAGACGTTGGCGGCGGCAGTGGCACAAACAGGAAACCGCGTTTAATCGCGCCGTTTCCTTCCCTGCGCGTTTTAAACCCCGTTTCTCGCGAGGGAGGGTGGTCAGGAACCGCTGGCGCGCTTCCTGACCACCCTCCCTCAACGATGATGATGAATGAATCATCTCTTCTTGGAATGCTCGAAACGGGGAAGTAAGAAAAGGGAAAAGGAAACGGCTGGGTAAAAAAGGAGATAAATTTGAATAACTTGCTTGGAAATCAGGAATCGGATTGGGAGGAAATATGTCCGGGGGAACTGGAAAAAGGTGGTGCGGGGGATGGCAGTGGTGGTGAGGTTGGGGGCGGTGTCGGTCGGTCTCTGACTCCAAAAATAATTCGGCTGTTGGAGAAAATATCCGAGTACGGCTACCTGACGATG
>JAGWJU010000379.1 GCA_028865585.1 Elusimicrobiota bacterium
CGGCGATGAGCTCCTTGGCGCGCGGCGTGTTGATCCCGTAGTGGCAGGGCGAGACGATGGGAGGGCTCGCGCTGGCCATGTGGATTTCGCGCGCGCCAGCTTCGCGCACGCGGCGCACGATAAGGCGGGAGGTGGTGCCGCGCACGATGGAGTCGTCGACGAGCACCACGCGGCGGCCGCGCAGGGCCTCGGCCACGGGGAAGAGCTTCATGGCGGCGGAAGACTCCCGTTGCGCCTGGGTCGGCTTGATGAAGGTCCGGGTCACGTAATGGTTGCGCACCAGCGCCATCTCGAAGGGAACGCCGGAAACGTCTGAAAAGCCCAGCGCCGCGGAAACGCCCGAGTCCGGCACCGGCACGACGATGTCCGCCCGGACGCCCGCCATTTCCCGAGCCAGCTGCCGGCCCATCTCGCGGCGCGCGGCCTGCACGTTGCGCCCGAAAACCTGCGAGTCCGGCCGGGCGAAATAGACGTGCTCGAAAACGCAGCGCGCCTGGTTTTTTTTCGCGGCGAAAGGCTTAAGGCTCCGCAGGCGTCCTTTCTCCAAAATCAGCACCTCTCCGGGTTCTATTTCCCGCACCAGCGAGGCCTTGACCGCATCCAGGGCCGCGGTCTCGGAGGCCAGAACGAAACCTCGCCCGAGCCGCCCCAAAACCAGCGGCCGAAATCCCAACGGGTCGCGCGCGGCCAGAACGCGGCCGGGCGTAAAGAGAATGAGGGAGTAGGCGCCCTCGATGCGGCGCAGGCTTTCGATGAAGGCGCGTTCGAGCGGCGGGCCGCGCCGCGCCATCAGATGCACGGCCACCTCAGAGTCGGTCGAGGACTGGAAGATGGCGCCTTTGGCTTCCAACTCGCGCCGAAGACTGGCGGCGTTGGTGAAGTTGCCGTTATGCGCGATGGCCAAGGCCCCATGGCGTCCGCCGAACATCAGAGGCTGGGCGTTTTTAAGGAGCGACTCTCCCGCGGTCGAGTAGCGCACGTGCCCCGCGGCGGCTCTCCCAGGCAGAAGTTCGGAAGCGGCTCCGGGGAACACGTCCGAAACCAAGCCCATGCCGGCCTTGGCGTGAAGTTTTTCCCCGTCGCTGGAAACGATGCCAGAAGACTCCTGCCCCCGGTGCTGCAGGGCCAGAAGCCCGGCGCGGACCACGTCCGCCGCCTGCGCGCATTCAGTCACCGCGAAGATGCCGCACATGTTCTTGGCCTGGACTGTGGTTCGGGCGTCAGCTCCGGCAATACTCCACCGCGTTGCGGAAAATCTCCAGCCCAGCGCAGTGCTTGAAGAAAGTCTGGCGCGTCCAGTTGGGGTGGTGGTAGATGGCGGTGAAGCGTTCGGGGTGCGGCATGAGCCCCAGGCAGTTGCCCTCGGGATTGGAAAGCGCCGCGATGTTGAAGACCGAGCCGTTGGGGTTGGCGGGATAGCCCGCCAGCTTGCCGTCGTCCGAGACGTATTGCATGGCGATGGAGTGGTTCTTCTTCAAGTCTTCAAGCAGTCGCGGGGATCTTAAAACGAGCTTGCCCTCGCCGTGGGCCACGGGCAGCTCGATCATCTCGGGCAACCCCCGGAAAAAGAGGCTGGAACTCTGCGTATTGAGACGCAGGTGAACCCAGCGCGCTTCGAAGCGCCCGGAGTCGTTGGCCGCGAATCCCGCGCTGGGCTCGCCCGAGCCAAAGGGCAGAAGCCCGGCCTTGACCAGCGCCTGGAAGCCGTTGCACACGCCCAGGACCGGCCGCTTTTGGCGCACGAGGTGGCGAAGGTCCTTTAGATAGCTTCGGATCTGCACGGCCAAAAT
>JAGWJU010000380.1 GCA_028865585.1 Elusimicrobiota bacterium
CGGCGAGGAGGAGAAGCGCCGCAGACTTAAGCGCACGCTCCTGCTTTACGCCGCGGCGGCGGGAGCCATCTCCATCGCGCTTCCCCTGGCGGGGCTCCTCTACGTGCGCACGAATTCCCAGCCTGCCATCCCCGCCCCGAAGACGCCCAAGGAATTCTCGCCGGCGGCGCCGCTGAGCCCGGCTCAAAAGGCGCTGATGCCCGCCGCCCCGGACTCTTATTTGTCCCAACAGCAGGGCGAGGGCTCTTTGGGCTACGTGCGCGGCACGCTCTACGCCCGGCCCAAGCCTCGGCAGCCGCCCTCGGCCGCGCCGCCGCCTGCCCCCAAGCGTCCGCCCGCCCGGAAAATCGCGGCCATGAAGCCGAAGCCCGTGAAAACATACGCTCCTTTCACGCCGCCGACTTTGGATCAGGGATTTGGATCCCGATCCGGCGGGCCCGGCTCCCAGTCGGGCTTGGGCTCCGCAATGGGACAGCCGCCGGGCTCTCTCTCCGCCCTCTCGAGCCTGGGTAGCGCGATGCCCGACCTCGGCAATCTGCTCAAAAGCCTGCCGTCCCTCGGCAAATCCATAGGCGGTCTCGGCAATCTCGGCGGGCTGGGAAAGCTCCTGGGCGGGACTCACGCATCCCAGAACGGCGCGCAAGCGGAGCCGCAGCCTCAAAGCGCTCCGGCCGCGCCGCAATTGAACACCTCGAACGGGCCCTGAGCTCGGGCTGCCGCTCTAAAGCAATCGCGTCCATCCGGCCCCAGCCGGCCGACGCTTCAGTTCTTGCAGGCGGAGACGGCCGATCCTCTTTTGCCGCCATGCGCGGCGATGAGTTCCGTCATGGGAGACTTGACGCAGCTCGGGCCTTCGGCGAGATTAAGCGCGCTTGCGCCGGCGGCATTAACCGCATTGACGTCCGCGCCGGCCGCGATGAGATATCGCGCGATGCCGATCCGCTGGGACGCGAGCGCCGAGGAGCTTGCCCCCGCGAAGCCGGAGGCGGCCGCGACCCACATCAGGGCGGTCAAGCCCGGCTTATTCCGGGCGTTCACGTCGGCGTGATGGGCGAGGAGGAGCTTGATCAAATCCAAATGGCTGCCGGCGTCCGGCGCGGAAACCGCGCCGCCTTGCGCCGCGTACATCAGGGCCGTGTCTCCGAGGCTGTCGCGGGCGTCGACGGCGGCGCCGTGCGCGAGGAGATCGAAAGCCATGCGGACGTCAAAAATCCTGTTGGACGCGATCAGCATCAGCGGAGCGACGCCCGAGGCGTCGCCGTAGTAGCCCGGCGACGGATGTCTTGCGGCCGCGTTGGGATCCGCTCCGCGATCGAGAAGATAGCGGACGACTTCCGCGCGATTGTTGACGGCCGCGGCCGAAAGAGCGGCCGGCCCGTAATCGCTCTTCGCGTTAACGTCGACTCCCTGCGCCAGCAGGGCCTTCACCATGGGCAGATTGCCGTCCGCCGCGTATTGAACCAGCGCGTTGACGCGGCGTTCCGCGCTTGCTTTCCGAGCGGCCGCTCGAAAAAGCCCGGCTTGCCGGCCCGCGGCGAGGAAACCCGCCCGCACCTGGCTGGAAAAACCGCTTTCGCCGGCTGAAAATCCCGCCTGCCGCGCCATCAGAGGCGCCGCGCCCGCAACTGCCATGACCGCCAGCGCCGCGATTGCCGTTTTCATCCGCTTCTCCTTACCCGTTATAAATTGAGGACGCCCTATTGTAGATCAGAAGACCCGTTCGCGGCGCCTGCGAAAGCGGTGCTGCGGGCGGAAAGATCGCCTGGGGCGTCGTAAACGGGCGGCA
>JAGWJU010000039.1 GCA_028865585.1 Elusimicrobiota bacterium
TTCACCGACGGCATCCAGAATCCCAACGACCGCATCACGGATCTCCTGACGCGCGCGGCCGATCCCAAGAACGGGGTCCAAATCAGCGAAATCGTCTTCAGCCATTTTGTCCTGACCGACAGCGGCGAGGTCCAGGCCTTGAGAAAGCTCATGGCCGCGGACGCCGGGGTCAAGGTCTACGGCGTCTTCGATCAAATGTTCATCCCGTTGGACGGCTACGGCCTGGCCGGAGCGCTGGCCAATTTTCTGGTGCAGCGCCCCTTGGGCTTTCCGGTTTATCCGTTTTCCTCCGCCGCGGCCAAACGCATGACCCTGTTCGGCTACCAGCGGCTCTTGGACGGCGCCAAAGGCCCGCCTCCCAGCGCCGGAAGGGATGCGCCTCCCACGGGAATCCATTTGTGGCACGATAAGACCACGCTGGTGAAGGCGACCGAGGTGAACCCGCGCACCGGCCAGAAGGTCCCCTACGTTTACGTGTTCACGCGCACCTTGAATGACAGCAACCACTACGAGAATCTGGAAAGCCAAGTCATGATCAAGATGCTGGCGAGTTCGCCCTTGGCGCAGGAAATCGAAAACAGCATCAAGCTGACGGCGCAGTCGGAGCCGCAGTACGCCGTGAGCCTGCCCGTGGCCATCGCGCGGGACTTTTTGGGGCGCTACGCCGTGCGCTCGTCCTACGACGTGGCGCCGGCCAAGGCGCAAAGCTTTCTGGACGCTCTCTCCAAGGCGGACTACGCGGCGGCCTCATCCGTGATGACCGGCCTCTTGGCTCCGGCCGCCCGGGGCCGCGGAAAAGCGCCTAAATCCGGAGCCGGCGCGAACATTGCGCGCTTCGTGACTTTTTTGAATTGGTACGCCCAACAGCGCCGGAAAAATTCCGCGCTCGGCCCCATGACCTACGAGAAAGCCATCAACGTGGGGACGGCTCTTTTGGGAGGCAGCGGACAGCGCGTGGCGGATGCTTTGGAGATTCTCTACTATAACTCGCGCTTAAGCCCGCAGGAAATGCAGACCCTCATGCGCAAGGCCTGGACGCAGGGGCTTAAGATGAAGGGCCGCTTCCCGGCGCAAAACATCCAAGGGCCGACCATCGCCTCCTCGGCGGGATGAAGCCGCTTCCGCGCGCCGCCGGCGCTCTTCTGTTCGCCGCCCTTGCCTGTTCCGCTTCCGCCGCCGTTTCGCCTTGGGCGCCGGACACGGCGGGGCTCGTCCAAGCCGCGCGCCGCCAACTCAAAGCCTCCGCGCGCCGGCCCGTCGGCAATTTCGGTGAAATCGAGCCGGGCATCTTCCGGGGCGCCCAGCCCTCCGGCGCGGCCGCATACCGTTTCTTGAGAGCGAAAGGGGTTTCCGTGGTGGTGAACTTGCGCTGCCTGCATAAGGACGACCAAACCTTGTGCCGACGCTACGGCCTGTCCTGCGTGAGGTTCCCGCTGATGCTTTTCCCGGGGCAAGGCGTATTCTTTAATTGGATGGAGCTCCGAAGGGCGTTCGAGTTCGTCCTCACCCAGCGACGCGCCGGCCGCGTCCTGTTTATCCACTGCCGCGACGGCGCGGATCGCACGGGCGTCCTGGCCGCGGCGCTGACGATTCGAAACAGCCGCCTCGCCCCGCGGCCGTTATGGATCCGGGTTTGGCGGATGATGCGGCGCTACCGCTTCCACGGGGTCTTTCTGACGCTCAAGGGGCGGGTCAGGGATTGGATTTTCCATCCGTCCCGCTATCCCTGGATTTGCATGCGGCGGCCTTGATTTGATATCCTTAATTACCATGTACGCCATCATCGAAACCGGCGGCCGGCAATACTGGGTCGTTCCCGGCGAAACCATCGAAGTCGAGCGCCTGAAGGAAGAGAAGGGAAAGGAGATTTCCCTCAAAGCTTTGTGGGCGGTCGGAGACGCGGCGCAAGGGCAGGACGCGGCGTCCTCGCGCCAAGCCTCCGTGGTCGCCGAAGTCGCGGAGCATGTCCGCGGCCCCAAGATCATCGTTTTCAAGCGCCGGGCCAAAAAGGCCTACCGGCGCACGCACGGGCATCGCCAGGAGTTGACGCGCCTGCGCATCAAGTCAATTTCTCTTAACTAACCCATGGCACACACAAAAGCTCAAGGCTCTTCCTCCAACGGTCGGGACAGCAACGCGCAGCGCCTCGGCGTTAAGCGCTTCGGAGGTCAAACGGTCCTGGCGGGCTCTGTTCTTGTGCGCCAGCGCGGCACGCGCTTTTTGCCCGGCGAAAATGTCGGCCGAGGCAAGGATGACACGCTTTTCGCCAAGGTTTCGGGCATCGTCGCCTTCGAGTGGGCGCGCAAGGATAAAAAGCGCGTCAGCGTCTACCCGAAGTCCTCTTAGACGCCCGCTCCGGCCTCGGATGGGACACGCTCCGTCCGCCTCTTCCGCCGGATCCAGCCGCAGGACTCCAACATGAGCTTCGTCGATAAGGTCCGCATTTTCGCTTCCGGAGGCCCAGGCGGAGACGGCTGTCTTTCCTTCCTGCGCGAGAAATACAGGCCTTACGGCGGCCCCGACGGCGGAGACGGGGGCCGGGGCGGCGACGTGATCTTCGAGGCTTCTTCCGCCGTGACCACGCTCTTGGATTTGGCCCGCCGCCCGCATTTGGCGGCTAAAGCGGGCGGCCACGGGTTGGGCAGCGGCAAAAGCGGCGAGAACGCGCCCGAATTGGTCGTGCCCGTTCCGGTCGGCACTTTGATTAAAAGGGGCGGCGCGGCCCTGGCCGACCTGCGTGAGCCGGGCCAGCGTTTTTTGGCGGCGCGGGGCGGCCGGGGCGGCCGGGGCAATCTTTCCTTTAAGACCCGCTTCAACACCGCTCCGCGCCTGTGCGAGAAGGGGGGGCCGGGCGAAAAAACGAAACTGGATTTGGAGTTGAAGCTCATCGCCGACGTGGGCTTGGTCGGTTTTCCCAACGCCGGGAAATCGAGCCTCTTGGCCCGCTGCTCCGCCGCCCGGCCAAAAATCGCCGATTACCCGTTTACGACTCTCTCGCCCAATTTGGGCGTGGTCGAGCATAAGGGCAAGAGCTTCGTGATGGCGGACATCCCCGGGCTCATCGAGGGCGCGCACGCGGGCAAGGGCTTGGGCGCCGAGTTCCTGCGCCACGTGGAGCGGACGCGGGTGCTCATCCATCTGGTGGATCCCGCAGGATACGGCGCCGTGGACGCGCTCGCGGGCGTCAAGGCCATCGAGAACGAGCTCAAGGCCTTCAGCCCGGCGCTGGCGTCCAAGCCTAGAATTTTGGCCGTTAATAAGACGGATCTGCAAGACGCGGCTGAAATCGTCCGCAAGTTTTCGCGCCGCTACCGGACTCGCCAACTCAACGCGATTTCAGCCGCCACGGGGGAAGGCCTCTCCGAACTTTTCGATCGGGTGATTTTGGAGCTCTCCCGCGCCAAGCTTCCGGACTCCGCGTCGAAGCGCAGGGGGGCTCCCCTCCGTGCGGTCTTGGCCTCGGGCTTTTCCGTCGTCCGCGCGGCGGGCGGATTCGAGATCCGCGGGCCGGCGGTCGAGCGCATGGCCGCGATGCTGCGCTCGGACCTGCCCGAGGCGGTCTCCCGTTTCCAGAAGGAGCTTAAGCGCATCGGCGTCGACAAGGCCCTGGCCAAGGCGGGCGTGGAGGAGGGCGACGATGTGCGCTGCGGGTCCTTGGCTTTCGAATGGAGCTTCCGCGATCCGGAGATTTATCGCCCCGCGCGCCGACGGCGCCGCCTGCGGCTGGGAACCCGCGTATGAACACCAAGGACGCCTACGAAGCCAAGCTGGAGGACGCGGCGGATGCCGCCGCGGCGTACGATTTTTGCCTGCGTCTGGTGCGCTCTCATTACGAAAACTTCCCCGTCGCTTCCGTCTTGATCCCGCGCCGCCTGCGCCGCCATGTGGCGGCTCTCTATGCTTTCGCCCGCATCGCGGACGACTTTTCGGACGAGCCGGAATACGAGGGCGTGCGTCGCGAGCGGCTTCTGGAGTGGCGCCGGCAGCTCGAGGACGCGGGGCAAAAGCCGCCCCGTCACCCGGTTTTCGCGGCGCTGGAAAATACCTTCAAGGAACTCGATCTTCCGAAGGAGCCTTTTCACGACTTGCTGAGCGCCTTTCTACAGGACGTGGAGAAGAAGCGCTACGCCGATTTCGCCGAAGTGCTCGACTACTGCCGGCGTTCGGCCAACCCGGTGGGGCGCGTGGTGCTGATGATTCACGGGCTTCGGGATCCGGAGCTGTTCCGCATGTCGGACGACGTCTGCACCGCGCTGCAGCTGGCGAATTTCTGGCAGGACGTGTCCGTGGATTTGAGGAAAGATCGCGTCTATATCCCGCAGGAAGACTTCGCCGCCTGCGGATATTCCGAGGCGGACCTGCGCATGGGCGTGGCCAACGACCGCTGGCGGACGCTCATGAAGCTCGAAGTCTCCCGCGCCCGGGAACTTTTCGATCGCAGCCGCGCCCTGCCTAAGAAGCTGCCCTGGCCGCTGTCCTGGGAAATCCGGCTGACGTGGCTCGGAGGGCGGCAAATCCTGCGCAAAATCCGGGACTCCGGGTACGACACGCTCTCGAGCCGCCCGGCTTTAAGCCGCTGCGACTGGATCCCGCTTCTGGCGCGGCTGCCTTTAAAATGAGTCAGGCCGCGGCCTCCAAACCCCCAGCGCAGGGCTCCGAGAAAAGTTCCAATTTCTTCCTGGGTTTTTTGTTCCTGCCCAAGGCCAAGCGGGAAGCGCTCTCGGCCGTATACGCCTACTGCCGCCTGGTCGACGACATCGTCGACGATGGGACGCTGCCCAGGGAAGAGGCCGAGGCCGGACTGCGGTTTTGGCGCGAGGAAATCGGACGGCTCTTCGCCGGAGAGCCGTCCCATTCTGTGTCCCGGCGTCTGCTGGCGCCCGTTAAGGATTTCGGTCTGCCTAAGGATCCGTTTCTGGAGATGATCCGGGGCTGCGCCATGGACTTGGAGAAAAAATCCTACGCGTCGTTTTCGGAATTGGAGTCCTATATGCGCGGCGTGGCCTGCTCGGTGGGGGAGTTGGCCGTCAAGATTTTCGGCTGCCGCCATACGCGCGAAGCCGATCTCAAGGAATACGCGCGGCTCTTCGGCTTTGCCTTCCAGCTGACCAACATCCTGCGCGACGTGGGAGCGGACCTGGAGATGGGGCGCATTTATCTTCCCGAAGACGACATGAAGGAGGCGGGCTATTCCCGCGAGGAGCTTCTGCGCCGCGAGCCCACGCCCGCGTTCGAGCGCCTGATGGAAAAGGAAGCCGCGCGCGCCGCGGCCTTCTACCGCCAGGCGCGCAACCTCGTCGACTTCCGCGATCGTCCGTCTCTGGTCCCGGCCGAGGTGATGGCCCGCATCTACGAGAAAATCCTGGCCGAGATGCGTCGCGACGGCTTTAAGGTTCTCTTCAAGCGCTACCGCGTCTCGTCGCCGGGGAAGATCGCCTGCGCGATGGACGCGTGGCTCTACTGCCATGGAATCCACCTTTGACGCCCTGATTTTGGGCGGAGGCTTCGCGGGGCTTTCCTGCGCCGCGGCCCTGGCTGAAGCCGGCGCCACGGTCTTGGTGGCTGAAAAGAAATCCCACCTGGGCGGGCGGGCTTTTTCCTTCCGCGATCCGGGCTCCGAGGACGTGCTCGACAACGGGCAGCACCTGTTCCTGGGCTGTTATCGGGACACCAGGCGCTTCCTGGCCCGCGTCGGCGCGGCGGAGCGGCTGACGCTCCTGCCCAAGGTGCGCATGGCCTACGCGTCCGTGACCGGACGCAAGGACGTCCTGTCCTGCCCGGGCTTTCTGCCCGCGCCGTGGCACTTGAAAATCGGGCTCCTGGGATTTTCCGGGCTGTCCTGGTCGGATAAATTGGGCCTCTCGAGGCTGGACGCGTACATGCGCCGGCATCTCTCGGACGCGGAGGCTCCCGCGGAGCTTGATCGCATGACCGTGCGGCAGTGGCTTTCCTCCCTGGGGCAGTCGGCCCGGGCTCAGAGGGTGTTGTGGGATCCGATCGCCCTGGGCGCCTTGAACGACGATCCGGCTGTGGCCGGGGCCGCCGGTTTTTTCCAGGTTTTGCGCGAGGCTTTTTACCGGGACGCCGCTTCGGCACGGCCGGCGCTTGCGAGCGTGGGGTTAAGCGAGCTCTACGCCCTCCCCGCCGCGCGGTTCATTGAAAGCCGCGGCGGCCGCATCAAGACGCTGGCGAAAATCTCCGGTCTCATCGAACAAAACGGACGCGTTTGCGGCGCGGCGACTGAGGATGGCCGGACGCTCTCGGCGCGCGCCGTCGTCTCAACCCTTCCACCGTGGGATTTGGCGCGCTTGAAATTGCCTAGAGGTTTGTCCGTCGATTGGAGAGGATTCGCGGCCTCGCCCATTATTGGAATTAATTTGTGGTTGGATCGTTCCGTTATGGGCGGCGAACTGTTCGCCGGGATGATTGGAACCGACATCGAGTGGGCTTTCAATAAAAGCCTGATTTTTAAAGAAGGAGCGGGATCTCGAGGACACTATCTCTCGCTGGTCATCAGCGGCGCGCGCAAGCATCTAAAACGCTCACCTGCGGAACTTGAAGCCATGGCGGCGCGGGACTTGGCCGCGTGCTTTCCCGAGTTCCGAAAAGCTAAAATCCTGCGTTCGCGCGTCGTGAAGGAGCCTCTGGCCACGCTTTCGCCGGTGCCGGGAACGGAGGCCGCGCGTCCCGCGCCCGGGCTGGCCCATCCGGGGCTTTATTTGGCGGGCGATTGGACCCGGACCGGGTTGCCCGCGACCATCGAAAGCGCGGTCGTCTCGGGCCACCGGAGTGCCGCTCAAATCGTGAAAGGAGAACCGCAATGATTAAGTCCGACGCCTGGATCCGCCGCGCCTGCCTGGAAAAGAAGATGATCGAGCCCTTTGTCGACCGCCAGGAGGCCGCGGGCAAGATTTCCTACGGCCTTTCGTCCTACGGCTACGACATCCGCCTGGCCGACGAGTACAAGATTTTTACCAACGTCTACGGCGCCGTGGTGGACCCGAAGGCCTTCGACCCCAAGGCGTTCGTCGACTACCGCGGCCCCTTCTGCGTGGTGCCGCCCAACTCCTTCGCGCTGGCCCGCTCGGTGGAGTATTTCCGCATTCCCCGGAACGTGCTGGCGATTTGCCTGGGCAAAAGCACCTTCGCCCGCTGCGGCATCATCGTCAACGTCACGCCGCTTGAGCCCGAGTGGGAGGGATACCTCACCATTGAAATCTCCAACACCACGCCGCTGCCGGCCAAAGTTTATTCCGGAGAAGGCATCGCCCAACTGCTTTTTTTGGAGAGCGACGAGGTGTGCGAGATCAGCTATGCCGATCGCAAAGGCAAATATCAGTCCCAGGTTGGAGTCGTCGGGCCTAAAATTATTGCGCGTTGAATTTATAAAATACGTGGACTATTTAAATATGGTGATATAAATAAGTATTCATTTATATTTACAATTTATATTTTAAAATGTTTCGATAATGTTTCAATCTGGAAATTATAATGCAATCCATTCCGTTTATAATACCTTTGAATGGAAAGACGGGATAAGGCGCGCCGCGTTTCCGCTTTAAAACGTTCCTGGTGCCTTGCGCTCTGCTTTGCCCTTCTCAACGCCGGCGGCCTGCCGGCCGTTTTTAGTCCCGCCGCGGAGCGCCCGCTCACCGTTCGCTCGATTGAAAGTCTTTTCCTCCGCGGCCCATTCGCTGGAACCGCGGCGCTCCTGGGCGCGCTCTTGAACCCTCCCGACGCCTCGGCCCAGACCTTCGAGATCATGAACAAGCTCCTGGTCGACGGCAGCTCCACCTTCAAGGGCGCGGCGCTCTTCGTGGCGACGACGGCCCCAACGGCCCAGGCGGGCGCGGGGTCCCTCTATTACGACAGCGCCAAGAATCAGCTGCTGGTCGACTACAACAACACGGGAGGCTGGGTGCCACTGGCCACGGGGACGATTTCCGCCAGCGCCTTGTCGGGCACGGGCAGTTCCAACTACGATGAGATTTGGACCGGGGCAAACACCTTAGGCGCGGGCCTTCTTTACGAATCCGGCGGCAACGTGGGCATCGGGACGGCGTCGCCCAAGTATATGCTTAATGTTAGCGGCACCGTCGGCATAGGAGTTGCTTCTACGCCCAATAACAACTCCTCACTGCAGATTGGTCTCTACGGTGTCACGCTTTTCACGAACCCCGGCAATTACAATGCGATAGATAACGAGCCGTTCATCGTTTACAACTCAGCTCCCACGTCTGGGATGGCCGCCTTTGATACCGATATCGGCGCCGGGGGAAGCGCGACCATTCCCAGCGTCATCGGCTATGGGGCCTATCCGTACTATAACGGCACCGGCACGGTGACCACTTTGACCGCCTTCGACGCGGGCCCTTCTATTACCGCCGGCACAGTGACCACGATGAAAGGCGTCAACGTGGGAAATATTTCCGGAGCCACGAATAACTATGACATTTACACCAATGAATCGGCCGGCGCAAATAATTTCGCCCTTTACAATGCCGGTGCTGGGAAGTCCTACTTCGCCGGCAACGTGGGCATCGGAAGCACGAGCCCCGGATACAAGCTGGACGTTCAGGGGGGGCAAATCAATGCCTCGGGCGGCCTGTGCATCAACGGAACTTGCCAAACCTCGTGGACCTCGGGCGG
>JAGWJU010000381.1 GCA_028865585.1 Elusimicrobiota bacterium
GGCCGAGATCTACGAGGCGCTGGAGAAAAAGATCGTGCCGCTCTACTACGACCGGAGCCTGGACCGCGTTCCGCACGGCTGGGTCAAGGTGATGAAGGAGTCCATCCGCTCTTCCGCGCCCAAGTTCTGCGGCAACCGCATGGTCAAGGAGTACGTGGACCGCTTCTACGCGCCCGCGCCGGCCAAGACCCCGGCCCCGGCCGGTCATTAACGGTAGTCGTCTATGTGCTCATAAACGACCATCTTAAGCATGGTTTGATAGCCAATCCCACGCCGCTCTGCTTTTTCCTTCAGTTTCCGTATGATGGCCGGCTCCAGAAGAATGGAGGTCGGCATCCGCCGGGTTCTGGGATGAATCACCACCGCCGAACGGCTCCGGGCGATGTCATGCCCGAGGTCCCGCCGGTTGAACTCCGCCGTCTGGGCATCTTTATGATGCCG
Source organism: Elusimicrobiota bacterium (assembly GCA_028865585.1). Lineage (GTDB taxonomy): Bacteria > Elusimicrobiota > Elusimicrobia > UBA1565 > UBA9628 > JAGWJU01. The sequence goes on from JAGWJU010000381.1 coordinate 442, forward strand.
CATTTTTAACGCTCTTTTCATATAGAGCTTTTCCTCCTTTCTCATGCGTCTGCAAGAGATGGGCCTAAGTTTTTCTCCACGCCGTGTAAATATGAGCGTCAATAAATTTCCCGCGGCGCTTCTGCCCAAGCCATGGTTATTTGTTGGCGTCCATTTTTTTGGGAGTAAAGCTCCGCAAACCTGCGCAAAACGCGGCCTTGCGCCCGGGGGATTGCGGGGATATACTGAAGCGACGATTAATCCGCGGCGTAAGCGAAGTCCCTCCTAATCGCCTGCCGGCCTTGGCCGCGGATCGGGCCATCGTGCGCCCGGCTGAGCGTCGCCGCGCATCGGAGGCAAGTGTTTTATGACGTCCAAGGCGTTAATCGCCGTCGACCGGCGGAAATCCTTATGCTGATGGTCGAACGCCTGGCCTATGTCCTGGTGCTGTCGCCGTTTCTGGCCAGCTATCTGGTTAGGCGTGGGGCAGCGTGGACGGCGCCCGCGGTCGCCGCCGATGTAGCCGTCGCGGCCGTCATATTGGCGTTCGTGCTTCTCATGCGCCGCACGCGAAGGCTCACCCAGAAAATCAACAATCTGCGCAAACCGATGAGCGAGGCGATCATTCACGATCTAAAGAACCCCATGACCGCGGTCATGGGGTGCCTGTCCTGCGCCATCAGCGAAGACGTGGATCCGAAGCGGCTGGCCGCGTTGCTCGGGGTCGCCCTGCACAGCTGCCGCGTGCAGATGAGCCTGCTTGAAACTCTTGTGGACACGAGCCGCCTGGAGAACGGGGAGCTCTCCCTGCACAAGAAAAACATGAGGCTGCGGGACCTTCTGGATAACTGCATCAAGGATATCCAGGGCACTGCCTGCCACCTGGGAATAGAACTCAAGAGCGACATCCCCGAGAGCATTCCGGGAATGATCGTTGCAGATCCCGACTTGCTGCCGCGGGCCATCTATAACCTGATGCATAACGCGCTTAAGTACAGCGCTTCCCACGGCGTCGTTTCCCTCCGCGTGTCCTTTCGCGGCGGGGCCTTTTATTTCGAGATCAGGGACACGGGCATCGGCATAGGTCCCGATCACATCGACAGGATTTTCAAGAAATACTACCGCGTGGAAGGAACCAGCCAAATCGGCCGGCGTGGGAGCGGGCTGGGGCTCTATTTTTGCCGATTGGTCGTGGAAGCCCACGGCGGAACCATCGGCGTCAGCAGCGAAGTGGGGCGCGGCACCAGCATCACCTTCACCATTCCGCAACCAGCTCGCATAGGAGAAGCGCGTTATGACACAATCCGAGGACCCGTCGAAAAAGATAAAAGCCCTGTCTAGGGACG
>JAGWJU010000382.1 GCA_028865585.1 Elusimicrobiota bacterium
CATGGCGCGGCCGCCCAGCACGTAGCTGGGCCGCACCATGACCGGGTAGCCGATGCGCCGCGCCGCGGCCAAGGCTTGGCGCGGATTCTGCGCGATGCCGCTTTGCGGCGCCGGAAGCTTCAAGGACTTGAGCACGCGCCCGAAAAGCCGCCGGTCCTCGGCCAAGTCGATGGCCCGCGGCTGGGTGCCCAAAATCTTCACGCCCGCCTCGGCCAGAGGGCGGGCCAGGTTGAGCGGGGTCTGCCCTCCGAATTGGGCCACCACGCCCAGGGGCTTCTCAAAATCGAGGATTTCCAGCACGTCCTCCAAGGTGAGCGGCTCGAAGTAGAGCCGGTCCGAGGTGTCGTAGTCCGTGGACACGGTCTCCGGGTTGCAGTTGATCATGACGGACTCGTGCCCCATCTCGCGCAGGGCCCGGCAGGCCTGCACGCAGCAGTAATCGAACTCGATGCCCTGCCCGATGCGGTTGGGGCCGGAGCCGAGGATGACGACCTTGCGGCTTTTGGGCGCGCGGCGGACGCTCTTCCCGGGCGCGGCGGACGCCAAGGCCGGAGCCCCGGCGTAGGTCGAGTAAAAATAGGGGGTCTTGGACTCGAACTCGCCCGCGCAGGTGTCGATGAGATCGAAGGCCGGGCGTACGCCCAGCGCGTGCCGGCGCGCGCGCACGCGGGCGTCCGCGGAGCGCCTTATCCGCGCGATTTGCGCGTCGGAAAAGCCCAGGCGCTTGGCCTCGCGCATCAGCTCCGCGGACATTTTATCCCGCGCGAGCCGCGCCTCGAAAAGGACCAGCTCCCCCATTTGATCCAGGAACCAGGGGTCGATGCCCGTGATCTTCGCGATTTCCTCCGCCGCCATCCCGCGCTCCAAGGCGGACTTCACGAAGCCCAGCCGCGCCGAGGACGGCGTGGCCAGGCCTTTCATCAAATCCTCTTCGGACGCGGCGCGCGCGGACTCGAAGCCCTTCAAGCCCCCCTCCAGGCCGCGCAGGGCCTTCTGCAGGGACTCCTTGAAGGTCCGCCCCACGGCCATCACCTCGCCCACGGACTTCATGGCGGTGTCCAGGGCAAATTCCCCGAACTTCTCGACCGCGAAGCGCGGTACCTTGGTCACGACATAATCGATGGCGGGCTCGAAGCACGCGGGCGTCGCCTTGGTGATGTCGTTGGCGATTTCGTCGAGCGTGTAGCCCACGGCCAGCTTGGCCGCGATCTTGGCGATGGGAAAGCCCGTGGCCTTGGAGGCCAGGGCCGAGCTGCGCGAAACCCGGGGGTTGATTTCGACCACCACGCGGCGCCCCGTCTTGGGATTGACGGCGAACTGCACGTTGCAGCCGCCGGTCTCGACGCCCACTTCCGAAACGACCCTGCGCGCGTCGTCGCGCATCTCCTGGTACTCCCGGTCGCTCAAGGTCTGCGCCGGCGCCACGGTCACGGAATCCCCGGTATGCACGCCCATCGGATCGATGTTCTCGATGGGGCAGACCACCACGAAATTGTCCTTGCGGTCGCGCATGACCTCGAGCTCGTACTCCTTCCAGCCCAGGATGGACTCCTCCAATAAAATCTGATGGATGGGGCTCATCTCCAAGGCCGCCTGCGCCTTGGCCAGAAGCTCTCCCTGGTGATAAACGATGCCGCCGCCCGCGCCGCCCAGGGTAAACGACGCCCGGACGATGACCGGAAATCCCAACTCGCGCCCGGCGCTTTCGGCCGCGGCCAGGTCCGTGGCCGAAATGCTTCGGGGCACGTCCAAGCCCAACTCCAGCA
>JAGWJU010000383.1 GCA_028865585.1 Elusimicrobiota bacterium
CTTCTTCGCCAGCGGCTATCGAGATGGTCTGAGTGAGGGGGAGACAATGAGGCTAAGACAAGCCGTCAAGCTTGGCCGGGAAATGCTGGAGCGCGATGCCTGCCGCAACGATACGTTCTACGGGATTTTATCGCCCGAGTATCGGGACGCTTTGGCGCGGATGGTCGCGGCGGTGGAAAGACGAAGGCGCGCCGGCGCTCGCGCTCCTGGGCGTCTTGAGGGCAAGCTTCAAAAAGAATGAAGCAAGCGGGAACGAAAAAGATTTATTTGCGTTGAGCGATGCGTTTAATGATGCCGATGCAGCGTTCAACTCGCTGGATGCCTGCGGGGCCGGCCCTGAGGTTGCCGTCCAGGCCATTCAAGAAGCTCTCGGTATCGAGCATCCGGCCAAGCTGCATGGCCAGATACTCCCGAATATCCGCGGGAGCTTTGCGAATCTTGTCTTCGATGTCGGGAGAGCCGTCCAGCAGGGCGATGATGTCCTCCATGTCGGCGCTGCCCAGGTAGTCGCCCTTGCCGCGATCAAGGAAGGCCTCTATTTTTGAGGCCAGCAAATAAGGCGCTGAGAAAGCCAAAATACCCAAGCCATCTGGAAGAGTGAAGCGTTCCGCGCGTTCCATTCCGTCCTGGTACCAGCGGTTATTAAAACCCAGGACGGCGCCTTTGGTCGGCATCACGTCAACCTGGACGCCCTGGAATTTCCAGCGGCAGATGGGCGCTTTTTCTCCCATCGGATGCGCGAAACCCAGCTTGCGCAGTTCTCCCTCAAAGTCGTGGTATTGGCTTTTGGCGGCGATTTCAACTACGCAATCGACATCGTCCGTGGGGCGGCTTTCCGGCGCGGCCGGGTCCAGGTGAAGGTCGATGATGGCGCCGCCGACAAAGACGACTTTTTCCTTGAGGCTTTTGAGGCCCTGCGCGACGATGGCGAGAAGGGCCAGATTCTTAGTGTTTTTTAATGTCCCCATGAAGACGCTTTTTTATCTCTTCGGCGGCGATGCCGCGTTCGCGGGCCCGGCCGGCGCGCAGGGCGTCGATGAGGGCCAGCATCTCGTGCAGCTTGGGGTCCTTGCGCGCCGCCGCGGGGACCGAGCTGTAAAGCGGTTCGATGGCTTGCCCGCGCAGGGAGCCCGCCGCGTCCGGCCAGACATATTGGTCGTTTTCGTCGGATATGATGCGCTGGGCGATAGGCGGCGCGGAATGGGCCGTGGGAACGCCGCGGCAGACGGGGCCTGGCTGGGCCGGATAGACGTACTTCAAGCCATGGAGGATGAATTCTTCAAGCGCGGCTCGAATGACTCGTTTTTTCTCGCTGTTGATGAGGCCTGAATTCCTGGCCCGCTCCAAGGCCATGCTGACCTCGGACACGGAAAGCCCCAGTTCCTGGGCCAGGTCAACCAGCCGCCAGGAGCGGTCATCGTTGAGCTTGAGTTTGAGCAGGACAAGGATGTCCTGCGGTTTGACGCCTGAGAGGGCTTGCATGCCGGTAGTATAGCAGATAATATCGTATTCCGCAAATCGCGAAATGAATAATACGTCTCTTGGCCGGGACTCCTCCATGCCCGGCCTGGCCGCGCAGGCGGCCAGACTTTGCGACAGCTCTGCGCGGCCATCGGAAAGCGGGGCTCCTTCATGATCTCTCTCTCGGGACTACGGGAAAGGGGGCTGCTCCGGCAGGGGTCGCGTCCTGGTCCGGGCTCGGCCCGGCCCAGGCGGCTCCCCTTCCTGCCCTGCGGGCCCCGGACCTCCGGGGCCGCACTCTCC
>JAGWJU010000384.1 GCA_028865585.1 Elusimicrobiota bacterium
AAGCTCCCAATGCGAGAGGCTCGTCCTCATGGCTTAGCGGCCGGTCGTCGCTTCTATCGCCAGCACGGCGCAGCCGGGCGCGCGATAGAGCGGGGTCAGGTCGCGGGAAAGTCCCGCCAAGTTGCGGCGGCCTTGGGCGGTGAGCGTCCCCAAGCCGGCGCCCAGGCGGCGGGATTCTTCCGGCACCACTAGAAGGCTGGAAAATCCCTCGTCCTTGAGATCCGAGGCCAGGGCCGAGGCGTTCGGGGCCTTGTTCGCCAGAACGATGTAGGGGTTGCCGCCGTAAAGGGTCGAAGCGACGTGAGCCGGGCGGACGTAGTAGCTGCGCTGCTCTCCCACGAGCAAAATCTTATCATTTTGCCCGGAATGGGCCGACGCGTAGGCCGCGCAGGGGTAGTAGGCCAGGCGTTCGGAAAGGAAGTCCCGCCGGCTCTGCGTGCCTAGAAGCACGCCCGCGCTTTGAAAGACGCCCAACTGAACGAAGAAAAATAGGAAAAGGTTGCCGGCGGCGAGCAGGCCGACCGCGGCGGCCAAGGCCGCGCGGCCCGGCTTGGAGGCGGACCCCCAGATTCCGTAAACGCCCGCCGCCGCCAGAAGGCAGAGCAGGGGCAAGATCGCGACGAGAAAGCGCAGGGCCGCGGCCGTGAGAAGCCAGACCAGGATATACGCGGCGCAAAAACCCGTTAAGGCGCGCCAGAACTTGCTTTTGCGTCCAACCCACGCGCCGATGGGGGCAAACCAAAAAACAACGGGCCAGCCGAGCGTCCCCAGAACGTCCATCCCGCCGCCGAAGGGCGACGCGCCGCCGCGCAGGAGGCGCCGCAGGAAGAGCAGGGCGTTTTTGAGTGCCGATTCAGCGTGCCGGTCTTGGCTCAGGATTTGGAAATAAGCCGCCGCGGCCCGTGCGTCGGCTGGATTTTTGAGCGCGAAGGCTCCGGCGAAGAACGGGAAGAAGGGATCTCCGCAGCTAATGGAATTTTTGACGAGCCAGGGCAGAAACGGCGCGGCCGCGGCCAAGGCGTAGACGGCCGCGGCCTTGAGCCTGACGGCGCGTTCCCCGCGGCCGACGGCGGCCTTCCAAAGCAGGACGGCCCCGAAAATTCCAGCGGCGGCTCCGGCGTAATAGCGCGCGCCCATGGCCAGGCCGATGAACAGGCCTGAGAGCAGGAGCCAGCCGCGCGAACCGGGCCGTTCGGCGTCGATTTCGTTCCAACGCAGGAAGCACAACGCCGAGGCCGTTATCCACAGCATGGCCAACGGTTCTACGTAAGCTGCCGAAGACAGGAGCATGACTGCGGGGTGCCCCAGAAGAAGCAGGCAGGCGAGGAGAACGCAGGGCAGCGGCGCCTCCAGCTTCCCCATCTCGAAAATCCACCAAGCCGAAAGGGCCAGCGAAAGCCACATGAAAAGGTGCGCGAGCGCGCCCGAGCGCAGCAGCAATGCGATGGCGAAAAGCATTTCTCCGTTTTGAGGAAACCGCGAATAGATGGGGCTGGCCGCCCCGGCGAAAGAGCCGGTTCGGATATAGTCTTGGGGCAAGGCTAGGTGATAGACCAGCGGGTCGTACTGGTGGGGCGGGACCAAGCAGGCCAGAAAGACCAGGCCCAGCAACGCGGCCATTCCCGCTGCGGCCAGGGGGCGTTCTTTCAAGATGTCGCGGTTGACTAAAAACGCGGAGAACGACGCGCGCATTTCGGTCCAGCCGGAAATCCAAAACAGGGCCAGGACCAATGAGACGCTCCAGCCGCGCAGGATATGC
>JAGWJU010000040.1 GCA_028865585.1 Elusimicrobiota bacterium
GTCATCGCCGCCGCGCAGGCGGCTCTCAAAAAACTCGCGCGCCGCAGCGGAAAAACCGGCGTGCTCCTGGGCGCGCCCCTGCCCTGCCCCGGCAAAAGCGGCAAGCGCGTCCAAAACGCTGCCGTTTTGCTGCACAAGGGAAAAATCGCGGCCGTGCGCGCCAAGACTCTGCTGCCGACCTACGACGTTTTCGACGAGGCCCGCTACTTCGAGCCGGCCCGCGCCAACGCTCCGGCCTCCTTCCGGGGCCGCAAGCTGGGCTTGAGCGTCTGCGAGGACGCCTGGGCCCAAGCTCCGGGCGAGGGCCGGCCCTATGCTGACGATCCGCTCCGCCGCCTGGCCGAACAAGGCGCGGAGATTCTGATCAATATCTCGGCCTCGCCTTTCGAGCGGGGCAAGAGCCTGGCCCGCCGCGGCCTTCTCGCCGCGCAGGCGCGCCGGCTTAAAAAGCCGCTCCTTTACTGCAACTTGGTCGGCGGCAACGACGAGCTCGTCTTCGATGGCGGCAGCATGGCTTTCGACGCGCGCGGACGCCTCCTCTCCCAGGCCGCCTTTTTCGAGGAGGACATGGTCGTGGTCGATGCCTCGGCGCGCGCGGGCGCGGCCCAGGACGCGCGCATGCGCGAGGACGAAGACGGCGGCGTCGCCTCCCTGGCCGCGGCGCTAAGCCTCGGCATCCGCGACTACGCGGCCAAGTGCGGGCTTAAGCGCGCGCTCCTGGGGCTTAGCGGCGGCATCGACTCCGCGGTCACGGCCGCCCTGGCCGTCAAGGCCTTGGGTCCTGCCGGCGTCACGGGAGTCGCCATGCCTTCCCAGTATTCGTCTTCGCACAGCCTCGAGGACGCGCGCGCCCTGGCCAAGAATCTCGGCGTGGCGCTCCTGGAGATTCCCATCCAAGGCATCGTCGATTCCTATCTGGAGGCGCTTTCGCGCGCGCTGGGGTGCAAACCCTCCCAACTCACCGAACAGAACGTGCAGGCCCGCGTCCGCGGCGGCCTGCTCATGGCCCTGGCCAACCAGGAGGACGCCCTCTTGCTCTCGACCGGGAACAAGTCCGAACTTTCCATGGGCTACTGCACCCTCTACGGAGACATGTGCGGAGGACTGGCCGTTCTGGCCGACGCCGACAAGGAGACGGTCTACGAACTGGCGCGCCGGCTCAATAAGGACCGCGCCGTCATCCCGCAAAGCTCCATCGACAAGCCGCCTTCGGCCGAGTTGAAGCCGGACCAGAGAGATCAAGACGATCTGCCGCCCTATCCGGATCTCGACGCCGTCCTGGCCGGCTATGTGGAGGAGCGCCGGGAGCCCGCGGATATCGCCCGACGCGGCCTGCCGCGCGAGTTGGCGCTCTCCGTGGCCCGGCGCGTCGACGCGGCCGAATACAAGCGGCGGCAGGCGCCGCCGGGATTGAAGATTTCCAAGAAGGCCTTCGGCATCGGGCGGCGCATGCCCATCGCCCGGGGCGACTACCGAAAGCTCTTTTAGCGGGAAGGGGAGGCTGCGGCGGGCTGGAGCTCGGAGAGATCCGCCGCTTCCTTGAAGAGGCCGACCAGCCGGGACAAGAGTCCCAGCCGCGCGCGGCGCAGGGCCGGGTCCTCAGCCATGACCATGACGTCCTCGAAGAACTTATCCAGCGCGGGCTTGATGCCGACTAAAACGCGCAGGCCGGCCTCGTAGTCGCGCCGGACAAACTCGCCGCGCGCGGACGCCTCGGCCTGCTCCACCGCCGAGAAAAGGTCTTTTTCAGCGGGCTCCCGCAGCGCGTCCTTATCCAGGGCCGCGTCTCCGTTGGCTCCGGCCTGCTTCAAGATGTTCGACGCGCGCTTGAAGGCCGCGGACAAAGCCTCGAAGTCCGGATGCTTCCGGATGGAGGACAGCGCCGCCAAGCGCAGCAGCGTCCGCGGGAAATTCTCCAAAGCGCCCTGCTGCACCGCGCGGACCTCGTCCACGCGGTAGCCCATCTCCTCGAAGAAGGACTGCGCGCGGCCCCACAGAAAATCCGCGATCTTCTTGGCCGCGGCGTCCTTGGCCTTGGCGTCGAGCGAGAGAGGCTGCAGATCCAGCGCCGCGAGCGCGAGCTTGCCCGCATCGAAGGGCAGCTGTTTTTCGAGCAAGATGCGCAGAAGGCCCAGCGCGTGGCGGCGCAAGGCGTAGGGATCGGCCTTGCCCGTGGGTTCCAAGCCCAGCGCGAAGCATCCCGCCAGGCTGTCCATCTTCGCCGCGAGCGAGACCAGCGCGCCTTCGTCCGTCGTGGGAATGGGCGCCTTGCCGGCGGTCGGAAAATAAAATTGCTCGAGGCCCAGGGCGACCCTCTCGTCCAATCCTTCCTTGCGCGCGTAGACGCCGCCCATGGTTCCCTGCAGTTCCGGAAACTCCTTGACCACCTCGCAGACCAAATCCGCGTAGCACAGGCGCGCGATGTCCTGCGCGGCCTTCTCGTTGACCGGCCGATCTTCCTCGCGCATGAGCCCGCAGAGCGTCGCGGTGAGCGCGCGCACGCGCTGGGCCTTCTGCGCCATGCTGCCCAAGTCCTTCTGGTAGCCCAAAGACTCCAGGTCCGGCAGCTTGGACTCGAGGCTCGCGCGCAGGTCGCGCCGGAAGAAGAACACCGCGTCCGAAAGCCGGGCCGTGAGCACGCGCTGGTAGCCTTCCCGCACCAGCGCCTGGCCTTCAGAAATCCCGTCCCTCACGCCCACGAAGGCCGGCTTCAAGGTTCCATCCTGGGCGCTGACCGTGAAAAATTTGAGCTGTTTTTTAAGCACCACGGCTAAAAGCGCCCGCGGCAAAGCCAGGAACTCGTCTTTGAACATTCCCGAAACCGGGGCCGGGTGCTCGGTCATGCACACGGTCTCCTCGATGAGCTCCTCGTCCAAGTCCACGCGCGCGCCCAGGTGCCGCGCGGTCTGCTCGAGCTTTTTGAGCAGGCACTGCTTGCGATCCTCCAAGTCCGCCTGGACCAGAAGCATGCCCAGAGTTCTGGGATAAGCCGAGGCGTCCTTCAGGATCGCGGGCTTTTTGCCTTCGGCGGCCAAGCCCCCGATGAGCCGTCCGCTCTTTAAATCCGCGATGCGGAATGAGACGAGCTTCGACCCCAGCAGCGCGGCCACGCGGCGGATGGGCCGGGCGAACTTCATACGCGAGGGCTCCCACTCCATCGACTTGGGAAACTCCAGGGAGGCGATGAGCCCGGGCAGGACCTCAGAGAGGATGTCCTCCGCCTTGCGGCCGGGCAGGATCACGGTCGCGGAGAGAAACTCTCCCTTGGGCGTCCGCACGGTCTTTAAATTCTCGGGCTTGAGCCCGTGCTTGCCCGCGAAGCCCGCGGCCTCGCGCGTCCACGCGCCGTCGGGACCCTTCCAGCGCGACGCGGGCGGACCCTGCACGGTCTTGGAAAGAGTTTCCGACTTGTCCGCCAAATCCTTGACCAGCACGGCCAAGCGGCGCGGCGTGCCGTAGCGCGAAAGGCACTTGAAGGCCAGGCGGTGCTCCAAAAGCGCCGCCTGAATCTTCTCGCCCAGCTGCTCCAGCCCCGGGCGCAGAAAGCGCGCGGGCAGGGGCTCGACGCCGATTTCGAGCAGGAAATCCTTAGCCATGGGCCGCCGCGGCGCCCGCGATTTCAGGCGCGCCTTTGTCTAGATGCGCGTTGATGACCTGGCGCGCCAGTCCCCGCACCCGGGCGATATGGCGCGCGCGCTGCGAGACGGAAATCGCGCCCCGAGCGTCGAGCATATTGAAGGCGTGGGAAGCCTTCAAGACGCAGTCGTAGGCCGGCAGGACCAAGCCCAGGCCGACCAGGCGCGCGCACTCCTTCTCCGCGTCCTCGAACTGGCGGGAAAGAAGCTCCGGATCGGCGTGCTCGAAATAGTAGCGCGAGTACTCGCGTTCCTGCCGGAGATGCAAATCGCCGTAGGTATTTTTGCCGCCGTACTCCAAATCGTAGACGCTGTCCTTTTTCTGCAGGTACATCGCGATGCGCTCCAGGCCGTAGGTGATTTCCACGCTCACGGGGTAGAGCGGCAAAGAGCCCATCTGCTGGAAGTAGGTGAACTGGGTGATCTCCATGGCGTCGAGCCAGACTTCCCAACCCAGGCCCGAGGCGCCCAAGGTCGGCGACTCCCAGTCGTCCTCGATCCAGCGCAAATCGTGTTTCTTGGGGTCCAAACCCAGGGCCTTCAAGGACTTCAGATAGTCGTCCATGACGCCCGGCGGCACGGGCTTGAGCAGGACCTGGAATTGATAGTACTTGCCCAGGCGGTTGGGGTTGTCGCCGTAGCGCCCGTCGGCCGGGCGGCGGCAGGGCTCGACGTAGGCGACCGAGGTCGGCTCGGGGCCCAAGGCTCCGAAAAAGGTCGCCGGGTTGAAGGTCCCCGCACCCTTTTCCATGTCGTAGGGCTGGATGATGGAGCAGCCGCGCTTGGACCAGAAGCGCTGGAGCTCGGCGATGATCTCCTGGAAGCTCAGCACGCCGCGGCCTCCGCGTTCCATTGCCGCAGGGCGTCCGGACAGCGCAGGCGGCGCCCGGCGTAGTCCTCCAGGCGCTCGGCCACCGCGCTCTCGAGCTCGCCGGCCAGCGGCGAGGGGTAAGGCAAAGCTTCCAAGCTCTCCATCCGCGCGGCGTCGAGCCGGGCTTTCAAGTCACCATCCATCGCAAAGCTCTCGGCCGGACCCTGGCCGGTCAGCTGCAAAAGCTTCAAGCCGTAGACGGGCATCATCCAAGGAGAGACGCCGCCCTCCAAGGCCCGCAGAGCCGAGACGATGAGCTCGTACTTGTCCGGGTTGGGCACGCGCTCGGACGAGGCTTGGCTCATCATCTCGCAGAAGGAAAAAGCCGTGAGCATGCGCCGGTAGTCCGAGCGCACGAGGGGAAAGCTCGAGACGAGCTGCCCGCCGATGATTTTGGCCACGTCCGTGCGGTAGCCGGTGTGCAGCCGGAACTCGGCCAAAATGAAGGGCTCGCACAAGGCCTTCATCTTGCGCCCCGGCTTGTTGACGCCCACGCAGCGCGCGCGCAACTTGCCGAACTCCTCGGTGTAGAGGGTGACCAGCTTGTCGGCCTCGCCCCAGTTCTGGCGCGAGAGCACCACGCCCATCGTGTTGGAGATCACGCGGAGCCTCCGGCGGCGTCCTTCTCCCGGAGCAGCAGATCCAGCATGCGGTCGTAGTGCCAGCGCGGCAGCTCGGTAAAAATCTTGCGCTCGGCGGGGGGGACATCCTCGAGCAGCGGCGCGATGGAGGCCGGGGCGAAGCCGCAAAAAACGAAGTACTTCTCATCGAAGCCCAGGCGCTCGTAGAGCGCGATGGCGCGGTCCGGGGAGAGCAGCTTGAAGGCCGCGAGCTTGGTCATGGGCTTCAAGGTCGGCCAGAGCGCCACCAGAGCCTCGGGCGGCGCGTGGGAGAGCTCCTGCGCCAGGACGGGAAAGTTCTTCCGCGCAACGGCGCTCTCCAGGTCCTGGGCGCGGATCATGTCGCGGGTTTTCTCAGCGGGCATCCAGGGATTTTATCAACAAAAGGGAGGACCTGCCAATCGCGCCGGGAACTCAGCGGCTCTTGCTTTTAGACGCCGGCCGCTTCATCGCCTTGTTGAGCGCCTCCTGGGCGCGCTTGATGCTCTTCTTAATCTTCTTCTTGAGCGCGCGGTCCTTCCTTAAGTAGCTCAAGGCCAGCTTCAGCTTGGGGCTGCGGGGATTGAGGCGCTGCGCGGCGCGCCATTCGCGCGCGGCGCCCGCGTCGTCCGCGCCTTGGAAGTCCTCCAGGCCCGCCAAGAAATGCCGCTCGAAAGGCGAGAGCGCCTTGGCCGAGCGCGGCCGGGGCGCGGGCCCCGCCTCGACGCGGATGGCGCGCAGGCGCACGACGGGGCGGGACGACCTGAGCGAGAACACTCCCGGGCTCCCTTCTATGCGCCCGCGCAGGTAGTCCGGGTTGCCCATGAGCCCCAGGTAATAGAAGCCGCGGCCCAGGTTTTCGAAATCGAAGCGTCCGTGCGCGTCCGGAAAGGCGCTCTCGCTCAGGGCCCCGGCCCCGTCTTTGGGCGCGGCGGTGCTGACCGAAATAAGGAAGAGCCCGACCAGGAGCGAGCGGGCGGGGCGGCCGTTGATGAACACGCGCCCCATGACGCGGCCGCTCTGGAACCCCTGCACGGGATCGGCCACGACTTTCTCCTCGTAAATGGGCCAAAGATTGTCCACCTTGGAGATCCAGTAGCCCGCGTTGGCCTGATCCCCGAAGCGCGCGTAAGCCTTCTCGAAGGCCTCGAAGATGCGCTGCGAGCGGGTCACGCCCTCGAACCCCGCGCGGCGCGGCGCGGCCAAGTCGTCCAGGGCGCGCAGGTTCTGGTAGCGGGTGGCGTCGAGCGAACCGGCGCGGATGAGGGCCAAGGCTCCCAGATAATCGGGCGCGACGCGGCCGGGATAGGCCAGCGAGGCGGCCTTCAAGGCCATGTCCGGATCCCACCAGTCGAGCCAGCCCTTGCGCAGAGCGTCGAGGGCTTTGGGCGCGTAGATGGAGCGGTAGCGGTGCAGGCGCAGGTAGTCGTAGAGTTTCCACAAATCCGGCACGTCGACGCTGACGCCGTCCTCCACGAGCGGATGGAGGGTCTCCAGGCGGTAGGGCTCGGCGCCCGAGCGCTTGAGCCAGGCGATGTTGACCTTCTGCGCCTGGGAAGCCGTGGGCACGCCCACGGCGCGCGCCAAGTCGCGCGGGCCGTAGCCCCACGCGGTCTCGAGCCGCCACAAAAAAAGCTGGGCCGGCAGCCACCAAAGGAGAAGAAGCAGCCCCAAGGCCGGCGCGCGCACGGGGCGCGCCTCCTCGTGCAGCAGCGCCAGCGCGGCCAGCACGAAGGACCCCGCCAGCAGGATGGGCAGCGCCGTCCAGAAAAAGCTGCCGCAGAACCAGCCCAGCATCCGCCAAGCCGCGGCGATGCCGATCCAAGAGTAAGAGAGATACCCCAAGATCGAAAAAATCAGGCCCAGCGCGAAGCCTTTGGCGAAGAGCGTGACGCGCGGGCCGCCGCCGGCGTTCAAGAACACCGCCGCGCCGAAAAGCGACAAGAACAGCGACGGCCACAGGGCGCGCGCCGCGCCCAGCGGAAGGGGAAGCTCGTCCGCCGGCAGAATCTTTTGCGCGCCCAGCCAGCCCAGCTCCAGGCGGCAGAAAATCACAAGCAGGCCCAGGGCCAGGAGAAGGCGCGCAGCGGAGTAATGGCGCCCGCGATCGCGGACGAGCCAGAAAATGGCGCCGCCCGCGGCCAGCGAGAGCGCGAGGTTGGCGGGCTCGGGCAGCGTCACTCGTCCTCGCCTTGGAGCTTGGCGACCACGGAAAAGTCCTCCAGGGTCGTCACGTCTCCGGCGACTTTATTGCCCGCGGAGATTTCCCGCAGCAGCCGGCGCATGATCTTGCCCGAGCGCGTCTTGGGCAGGGCGTCCGTAAAGCGGATTTCGGAGGGCCGCGCGATGGGTCCGATGGCCTTGGCCACGTGGGCGCGCAGCTCGTCCTTCAGGGCGTCGCTGGGCGCCTTGCCGCCGGCCAGGGTCACGAAGGCCGTGATGGACTGTCCCGTCACCTCGTCGGGCCGCCCCACGACCGCGGCCTCGGCCACGTCCGGGTGGCTCACCAGGGCGGACTCGACCTCCATGGTCGAGAGCCGGTGGCCCGAGACGTTGACCACGTCGTCGATGCGGCCCAGCACCCAGAAGTAGCCGTCCTTGTCCTTGCGCGCGCCGTCGCCGGTGAAGTAGACGCCGGGCAGCCGGCTGAAGTACTGGCTCTTGTAGCGCGCCGCATCGCCGTAGATGGTGCGCAGCATGGACGGCCAGGGCCGCCTGATGACCAGGTAGCCGCCCGCGCCCGCGGGCACGGGCCGGCCCTGCTTGTCGACCACGTCTGCCTCGATGCCGGGCAGCGGCAAGGACGCGGAGCCGGGCTTGGCCGAGGTCGCGCCGGGCAGGGGGGAAATCAAGATCGCGCCGGTCTCGGTCTGCCACCAGGTGTCCACGATGGGGCAGCGCCCGCCGCCGATGACGCGGTGATACCACCGCCACGCCTCCGGGTTGATGGGCTCGCCCACGCTGCCCAGGAGGCGCAGCGAGGAGAGATCGTGCTTGGCCGGCCACTGCTCCCCGTGGCGCATGAAGGTGCGAATCGCGGTGGGCGCGGTGTAGAGCACCGTGACCTTGTGCTTCTCCACGATGGACCAGAACCGGTCGGGCGCGGGGTAGAGCGGCGCGCCCTCGTACATCAGGACCGTGGCGCCCTCGGCCAGCGGGCCGTAGACCACGTAGGAGTGCCCGGTGACCCAGCCGACGTCCGCGGTGCACCAGTAGAGGTCCTCGTCGCGCAAGTCGAAGACCAGCCGCGTGGTGAGCGCGGCCTGGGTCAGGTAGCCGCCGGTCGTGTGCAGGACGCCCTTGGGCTTGCCGGTCGAGCCGGACGTATAAAGGATGAAGAGCGGATGCTCGGCGCTCACCCTCCCCGGGTCGCAGCGATCCGCCTGCCCCTTCACTGCGTCTTCCCACCACACGTCGCGCCCCGCGGCCATGGTCACCGGACTGC
>JAGWJU010000385.1 GCA_028865585.1 Elusimicrobiota bacterium
GAGAGCTGCGCGGAGAGCCGGTAGCTCGTCATCTTCATGTCGTTGAGGACGTCGGCGCGTTCATCGAGCGCGGCCTCGTTGCCCGTGACGAGGTACTGATTCCCCAGATCGTCGAGCCGGCGCAAGTCGTCCCGGAGGCGGGGCAGCTCGGCCAGCGCCCCGAGGTCCCGGCGGAACGATTCCCGCAGGCGGGATTGCGCCCGCGACTGCATCCAGTAGGACAGCCCGACGCCCACGGCGTAAACTTGGACGCAGATCAAAACGACGACCAACTGCGCCCGGAGCGGCACCGGCCTCATTTTTTGATCCTGGAAAAGGCCGACTGCAGGCTTCCCTCCAAACGGCGGGCCGCCCGCGCCCGTCCCGTTTTCCGCAAAAGATCGGCCAAGCCGCTCATCGCCAGCAGGGCGTTGGGATCGCCCTTTCTCAAGCGCTTTACGGAAACATCCAGCGCTTTACGGTAGGCCGTCTCCCCCTCGGCGTTGCGCCCCTGCGCCTCGTAGAACAAAGCGAGGCTGTTGAGAGCGCCGACGTACCTGGCCGGCAGGGCCCCTTGGTTCCTCTCGAGAATCGCCAAGGCCGAAAGGTAGAGCTTCTCGGCTTTTTTATCTTTACCCTGCGAATAGTACAATAGGGCCAAATCGTCCATCCTTTCCGCTACGAGGGGATTGTCGGGTCCCAGCGTCTTCTCGGCCGCCGCGACGGCCTGTTGGTACAAAGTTTCGGCGTCGGACAATTTCCCTTGGGCTTGGTATAAGGACGCGAGCTCGGCGAGGGGCCCGGTATGAACCGAATGGCTCCACTTGGCCGCCTCCGTAATTTGAAGCGCCTGGTGATAGCACCGCTCGGCGTCGCCGATTCTTCCTTGGGCGTCATAGAGGTCGCCGAGATAGGTCAGGTTCATCGCCGCCTCAAGGCTGCGCGGCCCGAAATCCTTGTCGGCCATGAGCTGAAGCTTGAGCATCAGCTTCTCGGACTTCTCGAATTGGCCGCGCGACGCATAGAGATCGGCAAGAACGGCAAGCGTTTGAAAACGGCGCGGGTCTTCGGGCAGGAAATGAGAAGCCTCTTGTCTGGCGGTCCTTAGGGACTCCTCCGCTTCCGCATAGCGCCCATGATGATAGGCGCGATCGCCGTCGATGAAGTTCTTACGCCAGGAGGACGCGGGCACGCAGGCCGCGGCGGCGCAGGCAAGGCACAGCGAGGCGAAAAATGCCCTTATCCAAGGGAGGGAATCGGAGATCATTTGGCTCTTCTACGCAGAAGCGAATTCTACATTATATTGCCCGTTTTAAGCGGCTGCTCTGGGACTCAAGGGCTTATGACGGCGGCCGCTCCCGCTCAAAGCCTTCCGGCGCTCCCGGACGGCCTGAGCTAAAGGGCCCGGCGCCGGACCAGGGGGCCGATAGTGGTTCCCTGCACGAGAATGGAGAAGGTCACCACCACGTAGACCGCGGTGACCCACAAGTCTTTGCGCGGACCTTCCGGCAAGGATAGCGCCAAGGCCACGGCCACGCCGCCGCGCAGGCCGCCCCAGACGAGAATGTCGCGCACGCCGCCCCGAAGGCGGTGGCGGGACAAGGAAAACGCGGCGGAGGCTTCGACGCTGGCCCAGCGCGCGGCCAGGGCCAGGGGCACGGTCAGAGCTCCTATCACCAGAGGAAGCGCCCGCAAAGACACCGCCGCCACCTCGATGCCGATCATCACGAACAAGACGGCGTTCAAGACGGAGTCGAGCAAATCCCAAAAG
>JAGWJU010000386.1 GCA_028865585.1 Elusimicrobiota bacterium
CCCCCACAAGAGCAGAGGTCCCACGAAGATGACGGCTTTGGCCCAGCTCGACGCGAAGAGCCAGGGCTGGGAGAGCAGGTGCGTGATGACGGGCGCCGCGTGAAAAAGGCCCAGCTTGTGGGTCGAGCTGCGGTAATGCGCCGGCATGAAAATCGGATAGAGCGAAAAAACGGCGGCGCCGCACAAGCCGATGGCGGAGAAATCGCGCGCGGTTCTTTTGAAGCCCGCGCGCAGCAGGGCGTAGAGCCCGACGCCGGAGGCCAAGGCGAAGGCGGCGTAGCTGGTCATCCACAGGCAGCCGAAGAGGAGCCCGCAAAAAGCCAGCGCGCCCGGACGGAATTGTTCGGAGTCAAGGATGCGCCCGTAGGCGAGCAGGAACGCCAGGAAAAAGAAGGCCACGAAGGCGCCGTCCATCAGGATTTGCGGCGACACGGACACGCTCAAGGGGCTTAAGGCCAGAAGCCAGGCCGCGCCGAAGGCGCCGCGAAAGCCGAAAAAGTCTTGGCCCAGAAGGGCGGTGAGCCCGAAGACGCCCAGGCTGAAGAGAAAGGGAACCAAGCGCAGGTGGTCCGCGCCGAAGGCCAAGAGCCCGGCCTTTAGAAAGAGAAAACCAAGGACGGGATATCCCGCGGGGTTCCCGGCGCCGCCCAAGCGGGCGGTCTCGCGCAGGAACATCTCCTCGTCGCCAAAGAGCGGCAGGTGGAGCAGGGGAAGGCGCAGGACGACAAAGGCCGCTAAAGGGAGAAGAAAGAGCCGGCGTGATTCCTCGCGCCAGGCTTTTTCAAGAGCCTTCACAAAAGGGCTAGAGGTTTCTCAGGCAGGCTTCGACGATGTGCGGCGCGGACAAGCCGTGCTTGTCGTAGAGCTCATCGGGCGCTCCGGACTCCCCGAAGCTCCGCGCGCCCAGGCGCACGACCGGGACGCCGGCGCCCGCGGCGGCCGCGGCCTCGCAGACCGCGGAGCCCAGGCCCCCGTTGAGGTTGTGATCCTCGACCGTCACCAGGCGCTCGCTCACGGCCGCGGCTTGGCGCACGGCTTCCTCGTCGAAAGGAGCCAGCGTGGCGGCGTTGACGACTTGCGCGGCGAACTTGCGCGCGGTCAAATCCTGCGCGGCTTTAATCGCTTCCCCGACCGTGCCGCCCGAGGCGAAAATCGTGGCTTGGTAGTGTTTGGGCTCGGGTTGCGGGGCCCAAACCCGATCGCAGCAGCCCAATTGGAATTGATAGCCGGGCTTGTGGCAGTCGACGAGCTTTTGGCGCGTGAGGCGCAGGTAGACCGGACCGTCGTGCGCGGCCGCCCACAAGACGGCCTGCTTGGCCTCAAGCTCGTCCGCGGGCTGGAGCACCGCCATGCCCGGCAAGGCGCGCATGGCCGCGATATCCTCAAGCCCCATCTGGGACGCCCCGTCGTCGCCGATGCCCAGGCCCGCGTGCGTGCCCACGATCTTGAGGTTGGCCTTGTTGTAGGCCGCGGCGATGCGCAGGGGCTCCAAGCGCCCGACTAAAAAGCAGGCGAAGCTGGTGATGAAGGGCACTTTGCCGCACAGGGCCAGGCCCGCGCCCACGCCCACCATGTTCTGCTCGGCGATGCCCAGCTCGATGTGGCGCTCGGGGTATTTCTTGGCGAAAGCCAAAGTCATGGTGGACTTGGACAAGTCGGCGTCCAGGGCCACGACCGCCGGGTTTTTCTCCCCCAGCTCCAACAGCGCTTCCCCGAAGGCTTCGCGCGTGGC
>JAGWJU010000041.1 GCA_028865585.1 Elusimicrobiota bacterium
AAGCCCGCAGTCCAGCCGCAGCTGCAAATCGAAATCGACGAGCCTACCGCGCGCGGCGTCTACGCGAACCTGGCGCTCATCACGCACAGCGAGACCGAGTTCGTCCTTGATTTCCTGTTCCTCCAGCCGCAGAACCCCAAGGCCAAGGTGCTGACGCGCATCGTTTCGTCCCCGGTGCACGCCAAGCGGCTCTTGTGGGCCTTGAAGGACAACATCGAGAAATTCGAGTCCCGCTTCGGCGCCATCGCGGCCGGGGAGCCCGCGCCCGCGGGGGGGCAAAAGCCCGTCGGCTTTTATCAGTGAGCCGGGCATCCGCGCCCGGAGCCCGCGTCGAACTCATTTGCGTCGGCAGCGAACTCCTCGGCGGCAAGACTAACACGCACCAAAGCTATATTTCCCTGGCCCTGGCCCGTTTCGGACTTTCTCTTTCACGCGAGAGCTCGCTCCCGGACGACCTCGAACCGCTGAAAAGCGCCATCGCGGAGGCTTTTTCACGAGCGGACGCGCTCATCGTCTGCGGCGGCTTGGGCCCCACGTTCGACGACATCACCCGCGAGGCCGCGGCCGCGGCTCTGGGGCGGCCTCTGGTCTTCAAGCCCGAGCTCTTTGCGCAAATCAAGCGTAGATTCCAGCGTTTTAGGACCCGCATGCCCGCGGAAAACCGGCGCCAAGCCTACTTAATCTCCGGCGCCTCGGCCTTGAAAAACAATTTCGGCTCGGCGCCGGGGCAAATGCTTGTGACGCGCGGCGCGGATACGGGCAAACCCAGGATGCTCGTTCTGCTGCCCGGGCCCTTCGCCGAGCTTTCGCCCATGTTCGAACGCGACGTCTTGCCGCGCTTAAAGCGCCTCTACGCCCGCGGCGTTTTTTCGCGCGCCTTGAGCGTGCATCTCGCCGGCATGACCGAGTCGGCCGCGGACGAACGTCTAAAAATCCTGACGCGCAGACACCGGCCGGGCGAAGCATTCACCATACTGGCCGGGCGAGGACAAGTGGATTTCCATGCGGCGGCCACGGCTCCAAGCGCCGCCCAAGCGGCAAAAAGAATAACCGGCATCCGCCGCCTTATTCGCCGCGCCGTGGGAGAACACGTCTTCGGGGAGGGGGAAACGACCCTGGAGTCGGCCGTGGGCGCTCTTCTGCGCCGCCGCCGGCTGACCTTGGCCTCGGCCGAATCCTGCACCGCGGGCTTTTTCTCCGGCCGCGTCACGGCCGCGCCGGGGAGCTCGGACTATTTTAAAGGCGGGGTGATCGCTTATTCCAACGAGTTGAAGATGAAGATGCTCGGCGTCTCGACCGAAACGCTCAGGCGCCGCGGCGCGGTCTCGGCCGAGTGCGCCCGCGAGATGGCGGAGGGCGCGCGCCGCGCGACAGGCGCCTCCATCGGCCTCTCCATCACCGGCATCGCCGGCCCGTCCGGCGGCACGAAAACGAAGCCCGTGGGCTTGGTCTACATCGGGCTCGCCGGCCCCGGCGCGGCCTGCTCCGTTTGGGAAAGCCGCTTTTTAGGTTCGCGGCACACCGTGCGCGAGCGCGCCGCGGCCGCGGCGCTCTACCGGCTTTGGCGGATGCTCTCTCAGCGGTAGGGGAAAAGCCCCACCACCCACTCTCCCGGTTCGGACTCCGGGTTGATGCCGAGGCGCTTTAGCCCCAGTTCCGCGTCGCCTTGAGTGGGGCGGCGCCCGTCCACCCATTGTTTCACCGGTGAAGGCTCGCCGGGCTTGGTCGGCATGCTGTAGCCCAGGTAAACCGCGACGCCCGCGATGAAGAGTCCTTCCATCGCCACCTTGGCCAGCCCTGGGCTCCAGTTCATGAGCTTGAAGAGAAGATAAAGCCCGCCGGACGCGATGAGAATCGCGGGGAAGCAGCTAAAGCCCCATGCCGCGCTGATCCAATAGGGATAAGCGACGAGATAATAGAGATAGACCAGAACGCCGTAGAAGGCAAATCGGAGAATTGCCATTGGATTTCCCGGACCCGCCACCAGCATACGCCGGTCGTGTCACGGATTTATTTCGTGCGCCTGACGGCGCGCGGATCGGCCTGCCGCGCGGCTTTTAGGACGACGTCAGTGTGAGGTGGATGGTCAAAAACGGCTTCTTAAATCCCGTGGGCAGCGGGGGGAAGGGCGCCGCGTCCTGGACCGCGCCCAACGCCGTCAGGTCGAACCCCGCGTCGCCGGAGCTTTGCTCCGTGCGCAAATCCGTGATGCGGCCGTCGGGCAGGATGGAGAAGACCACCACGCTGCTGCCCCCGCCGCCGGGCATCCGCGCGGACCACTGCCGCCACAGCGCCATGCGAATCTGGCTGATGTACCAGGGGTAGGGGAAATCCGAGAGCTGCATGCTCACCGTTCCCGCCGCGGAAGAACCCGCGGCCGCGGCGGATTGCGGCGCGGAGGCCGCCGGCTCCTCCTCCGGCTTGGGGGCGGAGACGTTCCGATAGCCCTGCAGCAGACTCGGCGGCGGCAAAGCCTCGTGCCGGCTTCGGCGGCTGAACTCCGGCCGCGACTTGTGCTCCTCCATGTGGCCGGCGGGCGCTTTCGAAACGGCCGGCGCCGGCATCTTGGCCGTCTTTGCGCCATGATTCTCCTGAATGGATGGCGCCGGACCCACGACTTCGATGGTGTAGACGCCGTTCATGGGAGCCTTCGCCCGCATCAGGGCCAGAATGAGAAGCAGGGCCAAGCCCGCGTGGAGGGCCGCCGAATAGCGCAGATAAGGCTTGAGGTCATCGGGGACGAATGTTCTGTTCACGGCTCGGTCCGGAACTGCGGAGTCTGCAAAAGCGGTGGCGCCCTGCCTAGGGCCGGGCCTCGACGCCCACGCCCATTTTGCCTACGCCCAGGCGCTTGGCGGCGTCCAAGACCGCCACGACGCGCTCGACCGCCACGCTCTTGTCGGCCTGCACCAAGACCGTCTTGCTGCGCGCGCGGCCCAGGCGCAGGGAAAGCTCGCGCGTCAAGTCATTCCAGCTTACGGGCCGACCCTCGATGAGCAGCGTGCCGTTGCGGGCGATTTCAACGTGGACCGTGGTCGCGGCGGGAACCGGGCTGCCGGAAGAGGCCTTGGGGAGCTTGACGGACAGCTCGGACTGGACCATCATGGGGGTCAGAACCATGAAGATGATGACCAGGATGAGCGAGACGTCGATAAGCGGGACGAGGTTCATCTCCGCGATGAGCCGCTTGCGGCCCGGCCGGCGGGCGCTCACGGGGCTTTGTGCGCTTTGTCCGAGAGGCTGTCCAGGATTTCGTCCGAAATCCAGTCCATCTCATCTGAGAAGCGCTCCGTCCGCGAGTTGAAATAGTTGTAGGCGGCCACGGCCGGAATGGCCACGAAGAGCCCCGTGGCCGTGCAGACCAGAGCCTCGGAAATGCCGATGGCGACCACGCCGGGGCCCGCGCCCGCGACCGAGGCCAAGTCCCGGAAGGCTCGCATCACGCCGACCACCGTGCCGAAAAGGCCGATGAAGGGCGCGACGCTGGCAATCGTGCCCAAAGTCGAGAGCCGGTTCTGCAGGAGGGCCGCGGCCCGCTCGCCGGCCCGCTCGGCGCCGCGTTTGCGTTCCTCCCGCGCGCTGGCGCCTACCAGGCTCGCCATCACCACGTCTTGTGCCAGTCCTTGGTGGCGCCGGCACAGCGCCATGGCCTCGGAGAAGTCCCGCGCCGCGATGAATTTGCGGATTTTCTCGAGGAACTCCGGCGTTCCCTTGATGGACTTCTCGAAATAGCGCCAGCGCTCCCAGATGAGCGCCAGGGAATAGACGGAGAGGAAAATCAGGAACAGAAGGGTCACGCCTCCCGAGACGATAATTTCCTTGAGGCCGACGTGCATTTCCATGCCGGAATTATCCCAAATCCCGGGGAGGGATTCAATCCGGCGGCCGGCTCAACGGGAGGGCTTGAAGCTCTGAACCACGTCCCGGAATACGCCCTCGCTCTCGGTGACGGCGTCATCGGGGCACATGTAGACCAGGGCGTAGAATCCATCCTTGGCCGATATGAGGTAATCTTCCTCCCGGATCCGCTCCATCTTCCGCGAATTGAGGACGGGCCGCGAAGATTCCATGGAGAAATAGTAGGCGCCGCCGCTTTCTCCCACGTCCTCTTGAATCATGGGAACAGAGCTCGAAGCGGCAACCGTCTCGCGGCGGTAATAGTCCTCCGGATCCGAGAAATCGGTCCTGGCGTAGCGGTAGATCGCGATGGAAGCCGAGTTGGCGTGCGCGCCGCCCGGAGGGCCGAAGAAGGAGACCTTGGATCCGCCCTCGTTCTCCAGGACGCGCCAGTCGCCCGGAATCGCGCAGGAAAACTCGCCGGTCGGGGAAGCGTAGGTCACCGCGCCCGGAAAGCTCGGCGCCTTTCGTGAGCAGGCCGCCGCGGCCAGCGCCGCCGCCAGGCAGGCCGCCGCGGGCCCGGCGCCCTTAATTTTCCGCATCCATCCCGCCTTGAGCGCCTAATTTTCTCAGGGCCGCCTCGATCTTGTCCGAGGCGGCGGAATCGTAGGTTTCCTGCGCCAGCGAATCCGCCATCCTGAGGTCCAGCACGACGTCCCGGCGCGCGCCATGCCCGGAGTTCGCCCTGGCCAGCGCTTCGCTGATGAAATCGCCGGCGGCTTCCTCGGCCTGCGCGATGGCCGGACTGTCTTGCGGAATCGCCGCGAACGCGTAGGAAGCGTAGATGTCCGAGTATCGGTCCTCCATGTTTTTGGCGCGGCGCGAATCGGAAAGCCGGGCGCGGGCGCGTTCCGTCGCCGCACGCTGAATTCGGGCGATAACCTGCCCGTCTTGGGCCCCCAGGACGTTCGCCGATTCCGCCAGGGCCTTGGCTCCGGCCAAATCGTTCAAGGCCGCATCGGAAGATTCGCTTCGGCTGCGCGCCAAAGCTTGCGCGGCGACGCCTGGGAATCGGGTCATGGCCTCGGACTGGATGGCTTTGTAGTCGCCCGAGAGAAATTTCTTGGTCCGAGCCTCGTAGTCTCTCTGAAACCGCCCCAGAGCGTCGTTGGTCTCGTCGAGCCCCATAATCTTGACGAGCTCCTTGCCCAAAAGCGGCAGGGATTTGAGCCCGAGCGCCAGGGAGCCGCCCTTCTCGCGCCTCACAATCTCCTCGGCCGTGGGAATGTCCGCGGCCTCGACGCTGTCTCCGCTCAAATACTGCTGATCAATGCCCTGTAGAAATTGGTTGTAGTTGGCCAGCATGGACTGCAGCTGAGGCATCCAGTTCTGGTAATTGGCGTTGGCCAGGGAGGCTCGCGGATGCGCCAGGATCTGCGCCATCATGTAGCGCATCTGCGTGGTGTAGGCCTCATGCTCGTTCTCCAGAAGGTCGCCCGGCGTGTAGGGGCCCGTGGGGATTTCGCGGTCAAGCGCCGCATGCGTGAGTTCGTGCGCGATGATAAAATCGTTATTGCGGATGAAGCGATCGAAGACCGCGGGGTGCGCCAGCAGCCAGGCGCTCATCTTGTTCGAGTCCTCGTGCAGCGCCCGCTTCTGCGCGCCCGAGAGCGCGCCAAAGGCCGGATCATCCAGGATATACTTGCGGTTGAAGATCACGGTATCGTTGCCGGGGAAATAGGCCGCGGCGTCAAAGTCGCCCAGATTGCCGACCAAGAAGGCGGGCAGCCGGACTTTTCCGTTCTTGTCTTCGAAACGCTTCATGAGCTCCGCGCCGACTGGATTTCGAGAGAGCACAGCCTGGGTTTTTGCCGCGCAAAGCGCCCCCAGCTTCGCCTCGGTCGAGTTGAAGTAGGACTGGGACGCCTTGGCGTTCCATTCTCCCGTGTGCACGGCGGGAAAATTATTCGCCGCGAGGAAGTCCTTGAAAGATTCTTGGCCATCGAAGAAACGGGTCAAGTCTCGATCCGTCCTCAAGAAATCGCCGCGCAGCTGCTCCGCGGGCAGGTCCGCCCGGAGGCTGATCATGCCGGCCAGAGCCGGCGGCAGAGCCTTCTTGCCGGTGATGTTGACGGATATCCGCGCAATCTCCTCGCGCGCCGCGGCGCTCAAAGGCTTGCCGGGAGGCTGCGTGGCAAGGAAGGCGGCGACGCGCTCGGCCAAATCCTGGGCTTTCTGCAGCGTGTCTTGCCGCCGGAAGGACGCCTCATCAAGATAGGTCAGCGCGGAGATCTTGCCGTCGCCGCCGCGGCAGAGCACGCGGCCGGGCTCGAAGCGGCACCGGTTCCCGGAGTAAAGATCGCTTTTCTCATCGGGTCCAATGGGATTTTTATCGGTGTCATACGCGGACAGGAAGGCGCTCATCTGTCCCCGAGTGAGCACGGCGCCGCCGGGTCCCAGGACGCGCCCGGTCTTCTCGTCGATGCGCCAGCACAAGGACGCCAACTCGCTGCGGGCAGTCTCGGTCAAGGGGGGCTTGGCCAAGAGCGCGGAGTACGGCGCCTGCGAGGCGCTCGCGGCCAAGGCGCCGGGTGGGGGGTAAATCGGGGCGGCGCAAAAAGAGGCGCCGGCGAAAGCGGCCGGCGCAAAAGCGAGGGAAAAAACCGCCGCGAGACTGAACCTCACGAAACGAATATAGGCCCTTGCATGGCATTTGTCAAGGGCCGATCTGGTAAATGTCATTTAAAATTTAAAAGTGCATAGGTTTTTAAGGATTTAAGATTTAAAAGTGCATACCTCAAGCGGCGCCGGACTATCCATAGCTTGGGAGTCATCGGCCGCTCTTTCCAAGGCCGATATTCTCCGCTGGGCCCGTTGATAAGATGGGACAAAAACGGAGGTTCCACCCATGGCCCAACTGCACAAGAAGTTCAACGACGCCCAAGTCAAAGAATTGCTTGCCCGCTATCTCAAAGGCGAAATCCCGCGCCGCTACATCCAGGAAATGCTGGACATCAGGGAGCGCCGGTTCTTCGCCCTGCTCAAGCGCTATCGCGCCAACCCCGCGGTCTTTTCGATTCAATACCGACGCGAAAAGCGGACTCGGCGCATTCCAGAGCCGGCCGAGAAGGCCATTCTCAAGGAACTGGCCATCGACAAGCGGATTATCGAAGACAAAGCCAATCCCGTGCGCCGCTATAACTACAGCTTCATCCAAGATCGCCTGGCGGAAACTTACGGGCAGGCGGTTTCCCTGCCGACCATCATCAGCCGCGCGAAAAAACACGGATTTTACCTCAAAAGGCCGGAACGCTCGGCGCACACCCGCGAGGTTCTGACTCATTACGCCGGTGAGCTTGTCCAGCATGACTCCTCGCTTCACCTCTGGTCGCCCGCCGCCGGTGAGAAATGGTATCTCATCACCTCGCTTGACGATTACTCGCGCTTCATCCTCTACGCCGAACTTCTCCGTAGAGAAAGCTCCTGGGCTCATATCCAGGCCCTGCAAGCCGTCTTCCTCAAATACGGCATGCCCTTCTCATATTACGTCGATTCCCACTCTATCTTCCGCTTCGTCCAGGGCCGCGATTCCATCTGGCGCGAACATCGCAAGCTGACCGATGATATCGACCCGCAATGGAAGCAGGTCCTCAAGGACTGCGGCGTCAAGGTCATCTACGCCCTTTCGCCCCAGGCCAAAGGTAAAATCGAGCGGCCCTATCAGTGGCTTCAGGACCGGCTGGTGCGGACCTGCGTCCGGAACAACGTGGCCGATATCGCAACGGCCAGAACTTTCCTCGACCGTGAAATCCAGCGCTACAATTATCGCCAGGTCCATTCCACCACGTTGGAAGTTCCATATTCACGCTTGCAGAAGGCTCTACGGGAAAAGAAATCCCTGTTCCGGCAATTCCGCGTCCCGCCGCCCTTCCAATCCGTCAAGGACATCTTCTGCCTGCGCCTGGAACGGACCGCGGACGCTTATTGCCGCGTTTCCATCAACAACCAATTCCGTTCCGTCAACTACGCCAATCCCGGCGATGTCCTCTCGCTTCGCTTCCACCCCATGACTGCCGGCGCCACGGAAGTCAGGTTCTGGCGCGGCCAGAGACTCTTGGACGCCCAGCGCCTTAAAACAAGCGACCTCGCCGGTATGCAGTTTTGATCTTTAAACTATGCACTTTTAAATTTTCCCCAACAGGGCCAATTTCCATTTCTCTTTTGTTTTCTTGTCTTTTTTAGAGACCGCGTAGCAGTTGCAGGCGTCCTTTCCATTGAGCTACGGGGGCCTTTAGATGGGATTGTAACAGGTTGCGACGCGACAGGGTAGGGGGCTGCACCGTTGGGTGCAGGTGCAGAAGGTAACTATCCCGTGAAGTCCCATTGCAATATTTTATACGCATGTTATACTTATCCTACGTATAAATATGACGACCTTGCTCCCCCCCCCGAAACTCAGAGCCTTCATGCCGAGCTTCTCGAGCGGCTTTTGGCCGAAGCGGCGCGCAGAGACGTGGCCAAGGCTCCCGGAACGTTCACGACCAAGAAAATCGGCGCTGAAAGCTATGTCTATTTTCAGTATTCCGAACCCGGCGGCAAGACCAAGCAATTGTA
>JAGWJU010000387.1 GCA_028865585.1 Elusimicrobiota bacterium
CCCGCAACGGAAGACTCTTCGCGTGAGACCACGCGCCCAGTGTGGACCGTTCCGCGGACGACAGAAGTATCGGTGGAGCGAGGTGCATGATGCATAGAATAGCTCTCGTCGGAGTTAATTGTCAAGTCATTTATGACGCACTACACTAGATTTGGTTTAGCGCTATAGCGCTATCCATAGCGGTATAGCCTAGACCCCGGCCTGCCGGAGGGGAATTTTTGGGCGGCTCCAATCGTATTCCGGGCATGGGCGCTGTGTCCGGCGGCGAGGCGGGCGTGGGACTTTAGGCCCAGCCGGACTTGGGCCCATCGACTCATGACGGCCCTCCGGGGGGCTTTGGTATCATGAATACGAGATAAACTATGAAGACATCGAGAATGCTTAAGCTGTTCATGGCCGGAGGTCTTGCGACCGCGGCCGGCGCCACGTCCGCGCGCGCCGTCGGCTTCGAGGCCGACGAGACCGCCATGGAGCCTTCGTCCCTCGCCCTTCCCGCAGGCTCGCTCATGAATTTCACCGCCGGACTGCCGAGCGTCAACCTAAACGCCGCGTCGCTGCCGCTTTTGCCCCAATTAGACGCTCCCGTCATGACCGTCAAAATCGCCGCGCAAGCCCTGCCCGCGGCCGCGGCTTCGCCGGCGCAGTCGTCCGCCGAGGCCATGCCCGACGCCGCCGAGGCACCGCGGCCCTTGTCCGGGCGCCGGATGATCGCGGACATCTTCGGCGAGCCGTCCTTGCGCCAAGCCGCGGACGACCGCGAGCGCCTAGCCAAGAACGGGAAGAAGGCCATGGCCCTGGCCGGCAAAATCGCCTCGCACTGGGGCGGAATGGGAGTCGCCTTCAGCGGCGCACAGCGTCCGGCCGCTCCGAGCCCGCGCGTCGTCCGGAACCAGCGGCACAAAGCGCCGCCCTCTTCGGCTGAAGAAGCCCTCGCGGCCCAAGCCGCCCGTTAAGCGGACCTCCGGCCCGCCCAAACGGCCCAGACGGGCGTGGGCCCTTTAACCTTCCGAGCGTGGGCCGTTTGCATCTGTCGGGCGCGCGCGTTTAACCGCATAATACGCGCGCGAATGAAAAAGACGCCCGCGTGGCAGAAGGTTCTGGCCGCGGCGAAGCCCGAAGCCGCCGGCGAATCCCCAGCGGATGGAAGCGCCAACCCCTAACTCAGGAACCATCGCCGCGGCGGCCGCGCCCGCGGGCGGCGCCTTGTCCATCCTGCGCTTGAGCGGGCCGGACGCCCTCAAGATCGCGCTCGGATTTCTCCGTCCGCGCGGCAAGGCGGAACTCCCGCCGCGCCGCGCCACTTTGTGCGACGCGGTCGAGCCCGGAGGGCGAGCGGTTCCGGGCGCGCTAGAGAAAAATGCGTCAGCGCCAGGAACAGCGGGGCCGGCCGAACATCCCATCGACGAAGTCGTCGCGATCTACTACCCCGGGCCCAACAGCGCCACGGGCGAAGACTTGGTCGAAGTTTCCTGCCACGGTTCGCCCTACGTCGTCAAGCGCCTCTTGGAGGCCGCTCTCTCGCTGGGCGCCAGGACGGCCGAGCCGGGGGAGTTCACCCGCCGCGCGTTCTTGAGCGGCCGCATGGACCTCTCGCAGGCGGAAGCCGTGGCCCAGCTCATCCGCGCCAAAAGCTCCGGCGCGCACCGCGCGGCCCTCTTCCAGCTCCAGGGCGGGCTTTCGGCCGAGCTCGCGCGCATCCGCGAGCCGATTTTGGACGCGCTGGTGCGC
>JAGWJU010000388.1 GCA_028865585.1 Elusimicrobiota bacterium
GTTGTCGTGGAAGAAGCTCACCAGGACTTTCTTGCCTTTCCTGCGCACGCTGTAGGCCGCCGCGCTGGTCAGGATGCTCTTCTTGGCCTTCCCGGGCAGCTGCTCGTAGACTTCTTTGGACCCGATGCCGATGCCGCCGGCCCAGGTGTAGCGCGGAACCCGGAACCAGTCCCGCGCGGCTTGGATGCCCAAGTAGGAGGAGCTCAGCTCCGTGGGCGCGCCCCAGTTGGACTTGCCGAAGCCGTCCCAGTAGGCCTTTAGCTCCGGCGCGCGGCCCTTGAAGTAGTCCGAAAAGGGCTTGAGGTCGAGCGCGTTCAAATTCTTATCGATGTCAATGCCCTCGATGTCCTTCAGGAAATCCCGGAAGCTTTTCTTGACCGAATTTGAATAGGGGAGCTTGTCGATGGCCGGGTTGTCCGCGTAGCCGTTCCAGAAATTCCGGATCCAGACGCCGTTGAAATATCCGGCGTCGTTTCCCTTGATTTCCTTCCAATTAAGGCTCCAGCGCTTGACCAGGGCCTCGAAGTCGGGTTCGCCCGCGGTATCGTCCCACGCGGCACCCGTGGAGTACGGCACGCCATTCCAGGACTCCGCGTAGGCGTTGCCGCCCAGATGCTTCTCCTTCTCGATGAGTAGGAAATCCTCGTTCTTTAGCTCATCGGCCGCGCCCAAGCCGCTGGGGCCGCCGCCAACGATGACGACATCCTTCTTAAGAGAAGGCGCCGGCAGAGGCAGGCTCATGCCGTTGCGCACCTCGTGGCAGACGGTGTTGGTCTCGGATTGAAGACGCCCGGGAGGGATTTTGCCCGCGACGCCCTTCTTATCGGAGAAGGCCGCGAAGGCCATGGGCGCCGGGCAAGCCATCACCGCCCCGGCGCTGATGACCCAACGGATGAAAGATCGGCGGGTAACGTCCATGGCGGCGTCCATTTTACCATTCTTCCGGGCGCGCCACGGCTATTCTTAAAGAAGGGTACCCCCCTGGCATGAATGGGACTTTAGACCTATACTGATCCGGGACGAAAGTCCGTGGAACGATTCCAAGACCAGGGGTTATCATCACAACATGAAGATTTTAGCTCTAGCTTCCAGCCTCTTCATGGCCTTAGCGCCGACGTTCAGCGCCGCTCAGGCCTCCATGCCCGTTCCTGTCCGTCCCAACGGGCTCATTCGGGAAATCAGCGATTGGCAGTTCTTTTTTGACCGCAATCCCAAGAACGCAAAAAAAGCGGGGGACTTCGTGTCCCAACTGCGCGAACTCCTGGGCGAGGCGGAGCAGGCGCGGCAGGACGCGGACATCGCGCCGGTGACAAGCCGGTTCGAGGAGTGGCAGAGCGCAGTGCTGGCCAAGCTTTCCGATAAAGATCGCGCCGCGAACAAGGCCGGGTTCGAGCGTTACATGAAATACCTAGTCGCCTCCGCGCATCAAAAGGCGCAGGCGGAGAAAGAGGAAAAGCGGCGCCAAAAGCTCGCCGAGGCGGCGGAGACCGCGGAGTTGAACGCCGTCCAGGTCCCCGAACGCGCCTTCGACGGCGGCGCCGCCGCCGTGGCCGCCGTAGTCCCGGCGGTCGTCCAGGCCTCCGCTCCGGAGCCGCCCAGACCCGCGCTTCTAGACGCCTACGCGCCCGAGGTCCAGCCGCTCTCCCCGGACACAAAGCTCATTCCGCAGCCGGTCATAGCCTCCGCGCTCCCCGAGCCTCAGTCCTACTCTTGCGAAAACTT
>JAGWJU010000042.1 GCA_028865585.1 Elusimicrobiota bacterium
CCCTGCTCTCCACGCGGACTTTATAAAAAACGTCGGGCTCGCCGGGCTTTTGAGCCAAATCGCCTAGAGCCATCTTCTCCAGCTGTTGTTTCCGTCCGGACAGCGCCTTTTGATACTTCGCGAGCTGTTCGTTATACTGGGCTTCGACGGTCTCGAACTTCTTCTTTTCCGCATCCGCGAGGGCGCCGTCCCGCTTAAGAGCCGCCCGGGCCGCTTCGAGGCCGTCTTTGGCGTTGCGAAGCCCGCTTTCCGCCGCGTCGAACTCGTCGCGGGTCTGGTACACCTTCGCAAGATTTTGGCCGTCCAGCGCGAACCCATAGCTGTTGAGTTTGAGCGCGATCCAGCCCTTGCGCAACGAGGCCAGACCCATGCCGTAGGCCAGTTTAGACGCGTCGGAAGCGCCGGTGAGCGTCAGGTCAAGCTTCTGCACGTCCTTATATTCCGGAGAGTCCTTAAGGCTCTGGAGCGTCGGGAAATTGTCGTAAGAAAGCTTCTCAGGCCCCGTGTAGGCGTAAACCGCGTAATTCTTCGGATTCTCCGTCAACGCGACGGCCTCGGGCAGCAAGCGGCTTGGGGCGTCGGCGTTCCCCGCAGTTCCCAAGCTTTGTGCGCCGGGGATTTGATAGAACAAGAACAAGGGCTGTTTGGGCGGCGGAGCCCCGGCGCCCGCCGTAGGAGGCGGAGCCAAACCGAAAACCTGCTGCGCCGAATAGTGGTCCGGCTCGCCCTTCACAAGTTTCTCCGGCACGAAATCGACTTTGGACAAGCCCAAATCGATGAGGCTCTTATTCTGGGCCACGGCCGCTTGCGCGGCGTCCACGCCGTTCTGAAACCCGTCCACGCCGGCCGCAATCGGAAACTGATTCTCGCCCGTGTCGAGATAGTATCGGCCGCCTTTCTCCATGATGGTCCCGCTTAGCGGCTCGCCTTGCCCGTTCGTTTGCCGGGCATCGATTTCCTTCTGAGTCAGCCATTCCGCAACCACGCTGACGCCTTTACCATCGCCCATGATGGGAAGGACGGCGTAGACGGGCTGAAGGGAATCAGTCCCATTAAGCCAGCGCTGCTTCATGGCTTCGAGAGTTTGCAAGCTTTGAGCCGCCGCCGCAATCGCGTCCGGGCCCTTGCTCTCCCCGCGCGCCGCATCGAGACGCACCTGATCCAACTCGATGAGGGCGTCCAAGGCCGCCATGCCGCGGCCGTATTGTGCGACTGCAATTTCCTGGTTCAGGGCCGTGCGCACGTCGTAAAGCGCCTCAAGGCCTTCCAATGCGGCTGGGTTTTTTCGCACGTCCTCGGACTTCAACAGGGAGATAATCTCTTGGTTGAAAGCATGCTGGTCTTTAAGATAAGCATCCAGTTGAACGTCCTTCATGATGAAGGGCTCCGTGCCGGAATCGTTCTCCATGTAACTATCGAGCAGACTCTGCCAATCCTCGCGCAGGCTCTTCTGCAGCGATTCAAGCCGGGTGAACGCTCCGGCGACCTTGGGCGGCAAGCCGGGGCTTAGCGAATCCCAGTACGCCTTGCGCAGCTCCTCGACGCTCTTATTGTATTTTAGACGCTGATTCTTCGTGGCGTTGGCTTGGGCATCCATGTCATTCTGCAAGAAAACCAGCAACTGCTTAAGATCGCTCGACGCCGCCGCGGACGAACTACCTGCCGAAGACAAGGCGTTGACCAAGGCGGCCAAGTCCTGCTCCACGGCCTCTTGCTTCCCCGCCGCGTCGTTTTGAACCAGAAGCGCGTCTTTCTTCACGGCAGGAAGATCACCCGAGCGCAGGCGCCGCGCCTCAGACCGGGCTCGGCTCCAGGCTTGAATGTCCGAACTCAATCTCTCCTTGAAATCCTGAGAAAGCAATGGGCCGAACCCGTCCAGGATATTCTGCTGCCGGGCCGTAAAATCAGAAGCCGCCGTTCGATCGGCCCAGTATGCCATCATGCCTTGGGAGAGTTCACCCGACGGCTGCGCCTCGGAGCTTATGTCGGAAGAAGAAGCCGTCCCCTCCTGGCTGGGGGAATATCCCAGCGCCTGAATTTCACCGGAGAGCTCGATGACATCAGACTTGGACTTCGCCGCCTGGCTGTTGAAGTCGAGCCAAGCGTGAATGAGTTCGCTTTGGGCGGCCTGTAGATTCGCTGCGGCCTGGGGGCCGCTCTGGCCCAACAGTCCTTCGTATTGAGCCTGAGCCGATTGGATGAGGCGCCGCTGGCTCTCCAGCGTTTGCGCGTCGTCTCGCACGGCCTGCATAAGCTGGCTCAAATGGAGGGTCAGATCCTGCAGTTCTCCGCTGGCCTTGAGTTTGGCAAGCATATCCTTAGAAAGCACGCTCTCAAGCCCGGCCTCAACGGTGGTGGGGTCGGGAGTCTTGAGGAAGAGCCCTTCAATCGGCTGGCCGCGGAAGACGCCGAAAGCCGCGACCGGAGTGATGTTGGAGGAAGCCATGTGCTTGAGCAGGATGTCGGTTCGGATGTCGCTCAAGGCCGCGGCGGAATTAGTGCCGGGGATCGTGGGCGTTTGGCCGTTGAAAAGCAGTTGCTCGATATGTCCGAAGCTCTGATTATTCAGCCGGCCGATAAGGTCCTGGTCGATGGTCTGCGCGTCGCCTCCTTCATCGGGCACCAGAGCCATCAAAGCCGCCATGGTCTTGTCCGTCACGCCCGTCTTGCCCGCCGCATCCAGAGGCAGGTTGAGAAGCGAGGCGATCTGAACCGTATCCGCTTTAAGCGCTTGGCGTATGCCCTTGATCGCCTCATCCGCTTGCCGCTGTTCGCCGGGGCCGAACTTCAGCGCCCTCACTTGGGAGTCGATGTAGCGCAAAGTCTGCACTTTTGCCGCGAAATCGGCGGCCAGGATGTCGCCTTTGGCCGCGGCCGCGGATTGCGCGGCCCGATAATCCTGATCCTGCTCCTCCTCCCGAAGCTTTTCGAGCCGGAGAAGCTCCTTAGGCGACGTGCCGCTGGAGCGGAGCCTGACCTCGAGCCAGCTTTCCACATAGCCTTGATGAACCTGCGTCTTGCCCAAAGTCTGGCGCAGGTAGTAGTAGCGGGTGTAGGACTCGGGCTGAGTTTTGGACACCTGCGGATTGGCCAGGCCAACGCCTTTGACGTCCGGCGGCGGCGTCACTCCCTGCTCCGCCGCTTCCAAGCGATTGCGCAGGTCCGACAAATTGCCGGGCATCGCGGACGGCGCGCCGGACTGAGGAGCGGCTTGGTTCCCCGCCGACTCCGGACTCACGCCCTGCAAGCGAGCCAGCTGAGCCTGCAGGAGCATGTCTTGGGCCTGCAAATCGAGGTATTGAACGCTAGACCGGCTTGCCGCAGGAATCTTCGCCATGGCGTCTTCAACAATCCGAAGCCGCTCTTGCACCTGGGCCCGTTCAACGGGCACTTCTTTCCGGAACGACTCCAGCGCCCGCTGAGCTTTAAGGTTTTCCAAAAGCGCCTGTTGCTTCAAATCGGGATCGCCCAGCCCGTTGCCGCCCAACGTCCGGAGCAGGCGCCCGGCTGCGCGCACGACCAGGGATACGGGCTCGGTGCTCAGATCCTGAATCTTCTCCCCCCGATCCGTGATGGTCTCGGCCGTCCGCGCGATCTGAACTTGGGCGCTAAGCACCCGGCTTTGGATCTGAGCGGGCGGCTGCGCCTCATATTGCTTCTCGAGATCAGACGTCGCCGTCTTCGGAGAAATGTCGATGCTTAGCGGAGAGGAAGGGCTGCGGCCCAAAAGCATGTTGACCGCGGTCAGAGCCTGGGCTCCGGAGTACAAAACGCTGTCGCGTTCAAGCTTCGCCTGGTCCAGCAAGTGCCGGGCCGAGGCCGCGGCGGGTCCAGCGGGAGCGGCCTGCGCCTCCTTTTCAAGCCGAGGAATCACGACGTCATTTAGCCGCGTCAGCTCCGGAATCGACGTTTCGTAGGTAAGAACGTTTTGGTAAATCCCAAAGGCCAGGTCCGCCTGGAGCTTGTCCTTGACCGCGGCATAGTACTTGGACTCCGCCTTGTGCTGGGCCTGATCCAAATCCCGCAAGTCCGAGGGCTCGAACTTGAAGTTAAAAATGGGCATGACCGGGAAGCCGGTCATGCCGATGCTGGGAATCCATCCCGTTCCACCCGCTACAAGATTGCCGCCAACGGATAAATCCAGCGAGGCCTTCTGGATCCTGTGGCCTGCGGCCTGAGTCATGGCCTGGGCCGCCTGCTCCCGCGCCGCCATTTCCTCCAAAGATCCGGAGTGGGCGACAGCCAAAGCCATGGCTTGGGACAAGGAGATCAAATCCAGCGGCGGGGAATCCGGGCCCATAAGGCCCGCCGCGCCCTTCCAGCCTTGGCCCGGCGACAAGAAGTTTCCGGCCAGGGACGCGGAAGCGTCGGCCAAAGTCTTCGCCGCCAAGGCCTCATTGTAGGCGTCGTAATACCACATCCAGGCCTGGTACGCCTTTTGAAGCTCCGCCGGCCCGGCCAGCCCGTTGCGGTACGCCGCGGAGACTTCGTTCAAATTCTTGGAAGCCTGCGTGAGCTCCGGTCCCAGCGTTTTGCTTTCGTCGCCGGCCAAGCCGCTCTCCAGCAGCTCCTTCTCCACGGCCCGGGCGTGATCCTCGTAGACTTGCGAAATCTCAGCCAAGGCGGCTTGATTCTCGAGCCGGTAGGCGTGGTTCTTCGCCTTCGAGGCCGGATCGTAGATGGGAAGAGTGACCGATCCGCCGACGCCCAAAAGCTGACTCGACATGCTGTCTTGAAGCTGGGTGCCGACGCCCAGAGTCATCTGCTCCACCCAAGGAATTTTATCGAGGATGTTGAATGGATTGTGACCCACGCGCGCCTGCAGTTTCTGCGGATCAACTTGGTGCAGGACCCTGGCCAGTCCGGCCGGCACGGTGATGGTCTGCTTCAATTGCGCCATCAAGTCCTCAAGAGTCGCGCCGTTAAGGTTTGTCAGCGGGAACTGGGCGTCGGGAGGCCGGCCGGTCATGACGTTGAAGCGGATGATCGCCCCGTTAAGCCGCGCCTGGGCCTGATCGGTTTGAACCTGGGCCTCGTCCCGCTGCGGACCCGGAGGCAGGCGGGCCGCCGCGGCCCGCGCGATGCGCAGCGAACCCTCGGCCTCGACCACGTCCTTGACCGCCTCCTGGAATTTCCGCGCGGCGCCGACCATGGTGTCCTGGAGCTGCAGGCCGTCGCGGATCAAAGTCGCCGTTTTGTCCGCGATGAGCGCTTTTTGCGTGCGGGAGATGGTCATCGTCGTTTCCGTGCCGACGACGGGCCCGCCGCCGACGGCCAACTCCGTGGAATCGTTGGACACGGCTCCGCTCGTAAATCCCAGCACGGACTGGACCTTCGTGTTGTCCATGAAGGCGCCGGCCTTCTGCAAATCTCCGATTTGTTTGGACAAGTCGCCGATGGCGTCAGAGTCGACGAGTTCCTGGGCCGCGTAGTGGTCAAAAACTTTTTTGAGCTCAGCGGCGGCCGCATCGCCCGAGTTGGAGGAGAAGAAATCCGCGAGAGAATTTTTAAAAGGCTTCAGGGCCTGCCCACCCTGGACATCATCGGCCGCTTGGCGGCTGACAGTATCCCAAATCTGCCTCAGGCTGAAGGAGGAGTCGAACGTCAGATTAAGCCGGTTGTTCATCCCGATGACCGGCGAGCCGTAGCCCAGCTGGATCTGGCTGGTATCGGTCATTTTCTTCGCGATTTGCCCGTAGTAGGCGCGCTCGGAGCCCATGATCTGTCCGTCCCCGCTCAAGACGATCCCGTTGGGCAGGTTGATGGTCAAGTTGTCCGAGGCCATGTTGTACTGCTGCCCCGCCTCGCCGCTCAAATTATTCGTGATGTTGACCCAGGGCTTGCCGCTGTCGTCGCGCAGCGTGAAGCCCTTAAGGACCGAGGCTCCCAGGGCGTTTTGCGAGATGTCGTCCGTGCCGTGGATGCGATCATAGTAGAGGTCCAGAGTAAAGGCCCCGGGAGGATTTTCGTCGGCTTGGTCATCCCGATTCCGGTGGAACAGCTTGTTCACATCGATGCTTGGGCCAATCTTGGTCCGCGAAAACGACTTGCTGTCCCCGTGCGCGGCAATGGCGAAGTTTTGATCCAGGCTGGGATCATTGCCCGTAAAATCAAGATTCACGTTCTCAAGAAAGCTTCTTGGATCGTTGGCAAAAAGTTCTTGCTGCTGGGCCGTCAAGCTCATGTAGGGCGTCATCTGAATCGCGGTCTTGAAATTGCCGCCGTAATAGTAGGGGTTGCCCTTGGGGTCATGAAGCGCCTCGTCCCCGAAGCCGGCCAAGCCGATGTAGAGTTTGCCGTTCAAGACCATCATGGCGTAGTCGTCGAAAACGAGAATGCGGTCCTGCTGGACCTGCGACGAAAGCGTGTCCTTGGAGGGAACGCTCAAGCCGAAACGGTGCAAATCGATGTTCAGATAGTTGACCCAATTCTTACCCTGCAGGGACTCGACTTGCACTCCTATGCCCTTGTCTCCCCAAGGCGCGTTGCTCGTTTCCGGAGGACTTTCAAACTGATAGCCTTCGACGCTGATGTTGTTGCCGAAAATCCTCGCGACGTTGCCCAGGGTGACGGCGTTGCCCGTTGAAACGCCGTTGGGGATGGACAAGTTGGTCTGGTAGACCATGTAGAAGCCGTCGGCGGAGTTCCCGAAGTTCATGACCTGGGAGCCGGGAATGAGGCTCATCAGGCTCTGGGGATTGCTGATGAGGTTTTGCGCGACCTGCTCGATGGCGGCGTTGGAGTCCTGCGGCGCGATGGTTTTAAGAAGAGCCCGCACGAAGGACGGATATTGGGACTTGGGAACGACCACGTAGCTGCCGTCAGGGCCGCCCTGCTCCCACATGCCTTGCCCGAACTTCAGGCTCCGAACCTTCTGGGCGATGTCCGGCGGCAAAGGCGTGCCGCCCGCCTGTTTCTCATAGTCGTCAATCTCGGACTGCAACTCCTTCTGCTTGACCTCAAGATTCCTCGTCTGCGACTGGATGATTTGATCGGAATCTTTCAGCTGGCTCTGCAGGGTTTTGAACTTGATGTTCTGCTCCAGGACCTGCCGGGTCTGGTCCATGATCGCCGAAATCGCATCGCTGGTGCGCCGCAAAGCGCTGTCGTGCGGATCGTTGAGCTGGGACAGCCACGTGTTGATTTCGCTCAACTGCCCCTGGAGCTTGGTCTGCTCAGCTTGAAGCGCCTGCGAAATGGTCTGGTCCGCCTGCAGCTGGCCCTGGGCCGCGGTGATTCCGGATTGGTCGATGGTCTCCAAGGACTGGTAGTAAGTCAGGATGCTTGAAATCGTGCTGAAGGACTGCGAGTCGAAGCTGCTCTTTTGCCCGAAGAAAGTCTGCGCCTGATCCAGGAAAGTTCCGAGCTCGTTGAAAATCTTGACCTCCTGATCGTAAACCTGCTGCGCAGTCATGCTCGTTCCGCCCGAGTTGATGTAGGCGACGCGGTTGTTCGCGTCATTGACGGCATCATTGATGGTCTGAATGCCTTGATGGACGAAGGGATAGACGGTCGAGTTGATGAACTGTTCGCCGTTCTGGGAGGCCTGGATGACGCTGTTCGAGTACATGTAGCGCGCGACCGCGTCCGTAGTGTCTCCCGCCGACGGGTTGGTGACGCTCTGGCTCGCCGGCGCCAGCAAGGGGCCGATTTCCGAGGCCAAAAGGGCGATCTTCTGATCGTTTGAAATGGTCGGGGACGGCTGGGTGCCGGATAGGACCGTGCCGTTGCCGCCGCCGATGTTGATGTTGGTGCTCCCTGAAGCCGCCAGCGCCTCGTTGGCGACCTGCTTGAGGGCCGCGCCCAGGCTGGGCAGCGTATTCGCGTTGATGAGGCTCTGGATCTTGGCGACGCTCGCGGCGTCCGTCCCCACTCCGGTCGGCAGCAGGTATTGCGTCAAGTCGTATTGCCCGTTGGAAAGGGTCTTAATCTCCTCCAGCATCTGGTTGATCTTCGCGTCGTTCTGATTGAGCTGGCCGACGCGGGTCTGCATTTCCGCCGTATACTTGGTGATTTTGTCGGGCAGGCTGTAGGGCTGCACCTCGCCGTAGACCGTTTCCGTCGCCGGATCCTGGGAGCTGCCTTTGAAGTTCGGGGCCATGCGGTCGTTGGCTTCCTGCAAGGCCTGCTGCAGGCCCTGCTGCTCGACGCCGCTGCTGTCCTTGTAGCCCGTCAAATAGCCCTGCAGCTGAGTCTTCCACGCGGCGACATCCTGCAAGGAGCCCACCTTGTCTCCCGACGTTCCCCCGAACGTCTCGATGGACCACGGCATGGTTGTGTTATAAAGATTCTCGATCTGCGTCAGGAACGACTGCTTGGTCGTGTAGAGGTAGTAATAGCCCGTGGTGGAGTTGCTTTGCTGATAGGATGAGATGGTCTGCTGCTGGAAGGGAATCAAATC
>JAGWJU010000389.1 GCA_028865585.1 Elusimicrobiota bacterium
GGGAGGCCTTGGCCGCGGCCCGGCGCGTGGGCTATCCGGTCATGGTGCGGCCGAGCTACGTCTTGGGCGGCCGGGCCATGGAAATCGTCTACGACGACGCCCATCTGCGCGGCTACATGTCCCGCGCCCGCGCCGGGGCCGAGCGCCCCGCGGTCTTGATCGATCGCTTTTTGGCCGACGCCGCGGAAATAGACGTGGACGCCGTTTCGGACGGCCGAGACGTGTTCATCGCGGGCATCATGGAGCATATCGAGGAGGCCGGCATCCATTCCGGCGACTCCGCCTGCACGCTGCCCACGCATTCCCTGACTCCCGCGGCCCTGGAAACCGTCTCGCGCTACACCCGGCGCCTGGCCTTAAAGATCCGGGTGCGCGGCCTGGTCAACATCCAGTACGCGGTCAAAGACGGTGCGGTCTACATCCTGGAAGCCAACCCGCGGGCGTCGCGGACCGTGCCCTTTGTGAGCAAGGCCACCGGCCTGGCCGTGGCCCAGCTGGCCACCGCGGTCATCATGGGCAGGAAGCTTTCGGCGCTTTTGCCCAAGGCCTTCTTGGACGCGCCGCCCGCGCTCCCCTACACCGCGACCAAGGAAGTGGTGCTGCCCTTCATCAAGTTCCCGGGCCTGGATCCCAGGCTCGGCCCGGAGATGAAATCGACCGGCGAGGTGATGGGCTTGGACGCGGATTTTCCGCGCTCCTTCGCCAAGAGCCAGGAGGCCAGCGGCATGAGCCTGCCCAAGACCGGCGCGGTCTTCTTGAGCGTCAAGGACGAGGACAAGGCCGCGATCATTCCGGTCGCGCGCGAGCTTCTGCGGCTGGGCTTTACGATCATCGCCACGCGGCGCACGCGCGAGTTCTTGGCGCGCCACGGGCTCGAGGCCGCGCTCGCGGCTAAAATAGGCGAAGGCAAGCCCGACGTGGCCGACCTGATTCGGCAAAAGGCCGTGAGCCTGGTGGTCAACACGCCGTCCGGAAAGCGCGAGCGCGCGGACGGCTTTGTCATCCGGCGCACGGCTTTGGAGTTGGATGTCCCCTTCATCACCAACATCCGCAGCTGCCAGGCGGCGCTGGGCGCCATCTCCGCGGCCAAGGCCGCGTCCGGATCCTCCGGCATGGAGGTCCGCCCCATCCAAGACTACTATCGGGACTTGGGGCCGGAAGTCCGCGCGGCCGGGCGGCGCCTGGCCGCGGCGTAGAGCCCGCGGACGCGGCGGCGCCGATTCCAATTACGGCTGTGTTTTTGACGCTGGGCGGGCTTTGGGCAGTCTCCCGAAATAGGAGATTTTAGATTTCGGGGGAGGGGCAATCCTGCCGGTTTAACGCATATCCTTTAGCTTGATGCCCGTTCGAGCGCCGAGAGCCAGAGCATAGAGCAGGATTTGTTCATGCGCATGGCTTTCCTTAGCCGCCCCCGGTTTGTAGTCCAAGATGTAAACCGCCCCATTCCTAATCTGGATGAAATCAATATGCCCGGCCAATGGTTTTTCGAGTCGAAGAGGAATGTGGAAATGAGGCGAATTTTTCAAATGCTCCAGTTCATGGGGTAATAGCCAAACCGGAGCTTCCACCGCGACCGTTGCCGCATCGTTATGCAGCATGAATTTCTGAAGGGTTTCATGCCTAAGCCTGTTGTTGGGGGAAGCCTTTAGAGCTAGGGCGGCCATCTTGACGGCTGCGTTGTCTTTTCTTGAAATATAAACGCCGTCGAGCTTTAGGCC
>JAGWJU010000390.1 GCA_028865585.1 Elusimicrobiota bacterium
GAGGAGCGGGCCCAGCTGGCGCCAGAGCTGGTCCCAGTCGCCGGAGGCCCGGTTGAGCGGCTCGGCGTCCTCGCGCAGCCAGCCGAGCTTCTTCGCCTCCGGCGCCCAGGCGCTGCTTTGTTCGGCGCTGCAGGTCCGGCACCGGAGGTTGCACAGGTTGGAGAAGCGGACGTCCACGAACGGGAAGGCGAGCAGGGGCAGCGAGCCGTCCGGCGCGGTCAGCGCGGCGCGGGCGCGGTGCCGGGCCAGGGTCTCGTTGCGCTCCAGGCGCATGCTCTTGAATTTTGAGCCCTCGAGCTCGTAGCAGGCCCGGCAGCCCGCCGAGGGCCGGCCCGCGAGCATGTTCTTGCGCAGGCGCTTCATGCCCCGGGAATTCCACAGGCTTTGGATGGGCGCGGAGCGCAGGCTGCCCGTCGGCCGTCCCGCCCAGGCGCAACAGGGCTGCGCGTCGCCGTTGACGCGGACGTGGAGGTGGGTCCAGGGCAGGACGCAGAACGCGCGTCCGCGAAACAGCGACTGCGCGGCCTTCTTGGCGCGCGCGGCGCGGGCCGGATCTGCGGCGCGCTTGGCCGCCATGGCCGGCTAGGCCCTTGAGCCCCGGCGGGGGAACAGGGCCAGGAGCTCGGGCTTGGGCAAGACCCCGATGCCGGCCTTGACCGGCGCCAGGTCGTAGAGCCCGCCGCGCCCGAGCAAAAGCCCGCGCATGGGGTTGCGCGAGAACCACAGCGGGGTGTCCAGGTCTATAAAGGAAAAGCCGCCCAAGCCCGCGGCGAAGTGCGCGCCCGCGCCCATGGCCAGGGGGGACTCCACCATCCCGCCGATCATGAGGCCGTTGCCCGCGCTCTTGGCGATGCGCGCGATGTCCAAGCCCTCCGTGAAGCCGCTTTTCATGAGCTTGATGTTGACGACGCTAATGGCCTTTAAGGCCGCGGCCGCGATCATGTCCTTGGGACCCTGCACGGACTCGTCCGCCGCCACGGGCACGCCGCCGCGCGCAAGCACGTCCTTCAAGCCCCGCCAGTCGTCCTTGGGCGCGGGCTGCTCGAACAAGACCGGTTTGATGCCGCGCTTTTTAAGCCGCGCCAAAAAACGCAGCGACTGCCGCGCGGAGTAGCCGCAGTTGGCGTCGAGCATGAGCTTCAGGCCCCGCCCCGCGCCGTCGACCGCGCGCACGCGCGCCTCGTCCTGGTCCATGTCGCCGCCCACCTTGATCTTGATGACTTTGACGCCCAGGGCCACGATGCGCCTGGCCGAGCGCGCCGAGGCCTCGGGCGGCGCCAAAGTCACCGTGACGTCGGTGTAAACGCGGCGCTGCGAGCCGCCGAAGAAGGCCGAGAGGGGAATCTTGAGGCGCCTGGTCCAGGCGTCCAAGAGCGCCATGCCGACCGCGGCCTTGGCCGGGCCCGTGCCTAGGGAATCATCCAGGGTCTCCAAGAGCGCGCGCCAGGACGCAATGGGCCGGCCCAGGAGCTTTGGAAAAATATTTTTGGCCGCGGGCATGATCTTCTCGCGCGAGCCGTCGTTGATGGAGGGCGCCCCTTCGCCCCAGCCGACCGTGCCGTCCGAGAGCTCGGCGCGGACCAGGATGTTCTTGGCCTCGGTTTTGGCCCCGCCCGCGATGGCGAAGGGCTCGTTCAAGGGAATGTCGAAGGGTCTGATGTCCAGGCGGGCGACGGCGGGAAGGGTCACTGCGGCGGTTCCAAAAGGCGCGG
>JAGWJU010000391.1 GCA_028865585.1 Elusimicrobiota bacterium
ATCACGATCGAGGCCGCGCACGAGAGCGGCTTTGCCGTCCTGAGCGTGAGCGACACGGGAACCGGCATAGCCCCGGACGACCTTCCCAAAATATGGGACCGCCTCTACCGAGGCGCCGCGGGCCGCTCCCAGCGAGGTCTCGGTTTGGGCTTGAGCCTGGTCAAAGCCATCGTTGACGCGCACGGCGGCAGCGTGGAAGCCTCCAGCACTCCAGGATCCGGATCACGCTTCACCCTGCGTCTTAAAATCGCCTCTTAATCGCTCCGCGGATCGCTCTACCGCGCGTCCACGAAGATTGCAGGAATGTAATGCCTTCGAAAGGCTCCTGCAATAGGGCACCGTTATAATAAAGACGCAGTCATTTCCATAATGATAATAAGGAGAGAGTCATGAAACAAACCGTCGTTTCCATCGCATTGCTGCTGGCCGCGGCTTCGGCGTTCGCCGCCGCGCCGGTCAAGCACAAAAAGAAAATCCATGCCGCCCTGCTGACGAGGAAGCAGGCCTACGCCGCGCTCGCCGCACAAGTCAAGGGAGCCAAAATCCTCGAAGCAGAACTCGAGAGGGAGTCCGGCCGGCTCATCTGGTCCTTCGACGTCGAGGCCAATAACGGCATCACCGAAATCTGGCTCGACCCCCACACCGGCGCCCTCATCAAGAGCCAGGTGGAATCCGCCCGGAAGGAAGCGCAAGAGCGGCGGCAGGAGATGAAGCAACGGGCCGCGGCCAAGAAAGACGAACAGGCGGAAATCAAGAAGGATGTCAAAGAGGATCGGAAGGCACCCGCAGGCCATTAATCCGGGCGCAGGCGCCGATGGACTTGTTGAAATAGTCGGGGGGCG
This sequence comes from Elusimicrobiota bacterium, assembly GCA_028865585.1. Taxonomy (GTDB): domain Bacteria; phylum Elusimicrobiota; class Elusimicrobia; order UBA1565; family UBA9628; genus JAGWJU01. Next base: position 843 of record JAGWJU010000391.1, read on the forward strand.
GCTCTTATGGGCCGCCCCCCGGGCGGAGTTGAACCGCCGGATCGTCTTGCCGGCCAATCACAAGTTATTTTGGAAGACTCTGGCGATTTCATCGCAACCCATATAAGAACCATGCTTTGCACGCTCTCCGCTTCCAAGGTGAATTCCTGTTGCCAGTTGTCCCGCAAGTGTTTTAGAATTTTGCCCATGAAGTTTCCGCGCGGGAGAGGCTTCGCGCCGCTCTTGATTTTCCTGCTCGCCGCACCGCTCTCGCCGCTCTTAGCCCAGACGCAGGAGTTCACCCTGCCCCAGTGTCTGAGCATGGCCGAGAGCAAATCTCCGCAGGCCGTAAAAGCCGAGCTCCAAGCGCTTTTGGCTCGGCAGCAAAAACAGGAAGCGCTGCGCAATCTTCTGCCCGCCGTTTACGCTATAGGCGGGTATACGGAAACCAACAGCCCGCTTTACGCCCCCATTCTGGACAATTCGGAAAATGGGGCGGTCGGGGTCAGCTATGACGGCTTCCCTTTTTCGCCGAAGTGGTACGAACGCGAGCGCCTTGACGCGCTTTCGCGCGCCGCCCAATACGCCAAAATCCAGACCAAGCAGGACGTCGCGCTTACGGTCGAAAGCCTCTATTTCTCCATCCTTAACAATCAGGATGCCGTGGCGGACTTGAACAAGGTCGAAGGCCGCTTCAATCGCTTAAGGCTGACCGTTATCCCGCGCTACACCATGGGCCGCGCTCCGCCTTTTGATTTAATCCAAGTTAAATCCAGCCTGGCGGATCTGGCCCGATTGCGCGACCTACTCTCCGTCCAGTTGGAGACGGACGAGACGCAACTTGCCTTAATCCTGGGGCTCCCGCCGAGTGAAGGCTTGACGCTCAAACC